>JAQSXM010000217.1 GCA_029256645.1 Sporomusa sp.
GCGTTAAAGTCTTGCACCACCCGCCTGCGCCTGCAAACTTCTTTAATGCGGAATATATAGTCGGATTATTTATTAGTTATGCTGCCAATATTTTTTAATGCGATTGATAATGTACCATCGGCATTGTTAATAAACTCGATAAACTCCTTATTTTGGAAATAGTCTACAGGAAATGTTATCTCAATGCCTGTATCTGTTTTAATTTTATGATTTTTACCCTTCTGCATGGCTAATGTCCGGTCGACCTTCACGGTTTCGGGGATTCCGGCATTTTTTACCTCTTTAATATATTCCTCTTGCATTAATGGCGAGGAATGAAACACTTGTTTCCCCAACTCCACTGGATCCAGGTATTCTGACACCTCGGTGTTCTCGACTATATAGTTTTTCGTTTTAGAAACAGCCTCGACACTGCTTTTCCCATGATTCTCTGCAACCATCCGGCTAATAGAGCTCACCAGTTTAATTGTCTCTTTTGCAGAGATAAGCGAACTACACTCCAGGATATGATCGGCAAATACATAGGCCTCTTCACCATTGATAGTGCGCTTTTTATCAATAAATCTAATAGTAAGTGAATCCACCTCAATAAATGCGTATTCATCCAGTTTCTGCGTAAGGCTGGGCAAAATCGCATAGTGATTAATAATCTCGTTTTTAATTTTTTCCTGCTCATGGACAACTTGATGAATGAATCCCACTCTATTATTACATTTTAAAAGAGCAATGACACGATTACTATCGATCTCGAAATCACAAATAAGCAAATCCGTAGAATCCAATACCTCAGACTGAGCTATGGCTTTATACATTAAATCTGCTGCATATACTGAGAAGCTAGTAAAATCAAGACTACCAGCAAGATAGTCTGTTACTTGTTTTTTAAATTTACTATTGGGATGGAAAGTACCGGCCTTTGAATTTTGATCATTAAAAGATTTTTCGATATGCTTAGATAAGAATGTTACCACACTGTTACTTTTTATATCCAGCTCCTGCTCTGAGAAAACAGTAATTCCAGAATTAAAATCTAATATGTGTAAAATTGCACGATTGATTGTTATGAGCACGGTGCATCTTCCTTTTCTATTTCTGCAGCTAGCGTTTATTTAATTGCATATAAATTAATGTCCCTTATTGAGGTTCTTCATTAGTGAGCTTTTCCCTTTATTAGTGTCAGACTAAAACTTATAAGAGCTAAGCCTCCGTGCGTTCAGTCAACCGGCGGCCTAGCTCTTTGTGTTTAAAACTACACAGGCTGATGAATACTAAAAACAAAAATCCCAGTGAGGGCCGCATATGCATATCATTATCACTAACTACCAGTGGCTGCTGGTACCGGTTTCCATACTGGCGCTGGTGTTCTTAGCAGCAATATTTTTGGCTAAACCAATTACACGGTATATCGTTAAACGTGTCACCAATGACACGATATCAAAGCTACTTACAGAAACCTATGATCAAAATCTTGCAGAGCTATTGCCATCATTAACACGTTTTTCTACACTAAATCTAATCGAATTAAGCCTACGGGCCGAGGCAGGAGCGGTCATAGGACGCCCCTTAGGCTCCCCCAAGCATTTTCCTGACTATGATAATTTAATGTTTTCCCCCCGCCAAATGACAATGTTCTCCCTCCCGCAAAGTACTCAAATCGACATGCGCGTAACACTTGGCTCAAAAGCAAAAAAACCGCTATGCATAAAGATACCCCTAATGATCGGTGGTATGGCCTATGGCTTAGGTCTGAGCGAAGAGGCTAAAATTGCTTTAGCCAGGGCATCGAAAGCTTTGCAAACTGCTACCAATTCCGGAGAAGGCCCATTCTTACCTGAAGAACCCGGGGAATCAGGTAGATATGTCTTACAAATTTGTCGCTGGTCCTGGGGGGATAGAACTGACAAACAAATTGCTGCTGCAGATATGCTGGAGGTTCAAATGGGGCAAGGAGCTGATATGGGTACGTCCCGTATAGAAGCGGCAGACTTTGCCGGAAGAGCCCAAGTGCTTGCAGGCGTAGCACCTGGCGAGGCGGCTATTTCCCGCCCCGCCCCGCCCGGGGTTCAAAGCCCCAAGGATTGGCCTGGTTTTATGAATCAATTACGCAACAGGGCTAAGGGTATACCCATAGCCCTAAAAATTATGGCAACAGACCGGCTTGAACAAGAATTAGCGGTTGCGGTTGAGTTAGGCTTTGATGCTGTTGTGATTGATGGCGCCGGCGGCGGGGCCCATGCAACAGCCCCGATTATGCAAGATGATTTCGCTATCCCCAGTCTATATTCCCTGGTCCGGGCCAAGCGTTATTTAAAAGATACACAGATTAGTCTAATTGTATCAGGTCACTATTTCACCCCAGGTCAATGCCTCAAGGCGCTGGCCTTAGGCGCGGATGCCATCTATTTAGGTACCATCCCCCTGTTCGCGCTCACACATAAGCAAGTTACTAAAGTGACCCCCTGGGAACCGCCTACCACGCTAGTGTATTATAATTCCCCCGCCAAAACACAGCTAAATGTCGATCAGGCTGCCACCAATGTGACAAACGTACTTACCTCTATGATTTTGGAGATGGAAGCCGCTATGCGAGCTTTAGGGAAGTCATCTTTAAAAGAGCTCGGCCCTGATGACCTTGTTGCTATGGATACCCTGACCGCTGATGTTACAGGCGTTAAACAGGTGTCCCTGGCACCCCGCCCCAACTACCAGAATGGGCGACAGTCCATCATAAGCGACGAACAATGCCAGGACTCACTGGAGCATTTGAATAACACGTTACGCTATTCCCACGGTTTAACAAAGTTAATGGAAGACACATTAGCAGAAATAAGTCATTGCCAGGATTTATCCCGTGTACGGCAATTAAAAGCTGATTACAATGCATTAGTGAAACAAAAGTCTGACTTGGACGCGCCTACCTAAATAATGGCATCATCTCAGCCGACGCCGTTTTGTTGATACCAAATGCCTTTGCCGCGAAGTATATTACCCCCACTACCGGGTTTATCACCGGTTTTAATCACCCATAAATCCCAGCGTTCCACACTATTCTGCGGGCCATACTGTCCTTGCGGATAGCCGTTTTCTGCATAGCCAGGGTCACACCCATCCATATTGTCAGCAGCCTCAGCGTGGGTCATAAAGTGCTGAATATCAATGGGAATACCTAATGCCTTGCTTAGCACAGCAATCATCTGAGCCATTGCCTCTATCTGCAGCGGAGTTGGCGGCTCTGGTCCTAAATCATTACAGGAATGGGCATTATAGGCGCAAGCAGCCGAAATACCAATCGCCCCGCTGTTGCGAAAATACGTATGACTCTTTTTTTCGCTCAAATCATTGGTGCTTACAAACACAGAACCATCTTTACCGATATTAAAATGATAATCATTAAAAAATTGGTCATAGTGTCCCGCCGACCAATGCAGATAAACCTTGACCGGCCAACCGTATCTTTGGGCAGACTGCTGCAGGGCGGCTTTAGCCTTAAGGGCCATTTCTTTGATCTCCACTAATGTCACTTGCTGCATTAGCCGTTCTTCTTGCCTGCCACTATTTTCATCCTCTTGTTCCTGATCCTCATGTAAATCAGGCGTACCTGCGGCTTTCTGCATCTCTCTGATTGCGGCTACCTCGGTATCAATTACCCAGCCGATAAGTGCAGTCGGCACAAGGATACCCCTCCAGCCCAGTATTGCATTTACTTGCCCGATAGCAGATGCCCGTTTCTCATTATTTGCCATTGTGTCTGCAAATTTATCAAGCTGAAATATAACTCCGCGAATCAACTCGCGCAATTGTCCGTCCGGCAGTTTGGCAAATAGAACAAATAATGCCATTGCCAGAATATTAGCCCCGATCAGTATGCCTGCGACATATCCAAGAATCTGGAGCTCATTTGAACTTATCATGCTAACGACCTCCTTTATTGTAATATATTTATGCAGTATGGTTTCTGCCACATGAACCGCCAGGCAGTCAGTATTTTTTTCAATCACGAGGAGCCCGGCCATGACTTTCTAGATCTTCCGATTAATAGTTAAAAAAATACGAATCCGTAGATTAGTTCTACGGATTCGTATTTACAGGCCGCACCGCGAGTTCTCAAACCCCGGGCAATCGTTTAAGTTATGGATTTATTGCAGTCATAAACAACATTTAAATTTCAATAAGTTCATAGGCTTTTCTGCCAATACCAATTTTCTCGGCATGATCAACACAGACCATCCAGTTAGTTTCCGGATGAGTCGTACCAAAATGATCCCGCTCACCACAGTTAGCGGCTTGGTTTGTTAACTGCTCTGCCAAATAGCTGCCGGAGATTATTGGAGCCTGGTTAGCCATATCAGCGCAGGCCATATCCAGAGCGACTGGATCAAAGGATGCAAACATTCCAATGTCCGGAATAATTGGCAGGTCATTTTCTGCATGGCAATCGCAAAACGGGGCTACATCAATCACTAAACTTATATGGAAATGGGGTCTATCATTTAATATCGCCCAGGTATATTCGGCGATTTTTTTATTAAGAACATCGTTAGACTCATCCCAGGCCGCCACAATGGCATTAAAATGACAAGTACCTATGCACCTGCCGCAGCCGACACATTGGGTATGGTCTATCGTTGCCTTGTTTTCGACAAGTGTTATTGCATTGTGTGCACAATTTTTGGCGCAAACCCCACAACCTACACAAACCTTACTTTTTACACCAGGCTTGCCGTCACTATGCATCTCCATTTTTCCAGCCCGCGAGCCACATCCCATACCAATATTTTTTAACGCACCACCGAATCCTGTCAGCTCATGACCTTTGAAATGTGTCAGGCTGACAACTATATCTGCATCCATGATGGCGCGCCCTATTTTTGCTTCTTTAATATATTCACCGCATGGCACCGGAACATAGGCCTCATCTGTTCCTTTTAACCCGTCACCAATAATAATCTGACAACCTGTAGTAAACGGATTGTAACCGTTTTCATACGCTGCGTCCAAATGTTCGAGGGCATCTTTACGTCTTCCTACATACAAAGTATTGCAATCTGTAAGAAACACTTTACCGCCCAGGTTTTTTATTACCTCGGCAATAACCTTGGCGTAATTGGGCCTGAGAAAGGCCAGGTTTCCCGGTTCACCAAAGTGAATTTTTATTGCGGTAAACTTATCTTTAAAATCAATTTGTTCAATCCCGGCCTGTTTAACCAGCCGCTCCAGCTTCTGCAGCAAATTCAGTTTGGCAGTTGCCCGCAAATTAGTAAAATAAACCTTTGACTTCTCCATAAACATCCTCCTCTTATTATGTAATGTCTTAACCTTTTTTAAACGGATTGCAACAATCTGTACTTTTGCCTGTTACAAAATCCTCATAACACCCCAGCTTCTTATTAATTTTTGCCAGACAACCATTCATCTGTTCAATTTTTTGTTCAACAGCAGCTTTATGCTGTAGTATCATTTGCATCCGGGTTCCAATAGTTTTATCACCCTCCAGACAAAGATCAACATAGCATTTTATTTCACCAACAGACATTCCCGTATCCCGCAAACAGCGAATCAGCATAACCCATTCAATGTCATTATTATTAAATACCCTATTTCCATTCTTATCTCGTTCAACAAATGGCAGTAAACCTACCTTCTCATAATACCTAAGCGTATATGCTGTAAAATTAAGCATCGCGGCCACCTGCTTAATCGTATACCCCATGAATTAACCCCCTATAACATTTAGGTTAGGATTGCTATTGATAGTAATAGATGAACATTCTGCGTTATACAGGTTGTAATCACATCATTGAATATATACCTGTATTTTATAATACACCTTATAGTGTACTCTAAGTCAATAGATACAAGTTTTTCTAGCAAATCTGATCTTTTGCCATCTGAACTGCAGCAGAGCCGATACAGCTTAACATGATCAGCAGAACCTCAGACTGCAGCACCATAAAATACAAAAGATCCGCAGATGCAAGCATCTACGGATCTTTTGTTATTTTATGGCCTTATCGTTTCTTTATAAACCTGCTTCCCATCTTTCATTTCAATAATAACGACTCCTCTAATCGCGTCATGCGTCGCACTCAGATCCATATCACCACTTACACTTTTGAAGCTCTTAGTTGCAGCCAATGCCTCGCTAATTTTAGCGGCTTCTGTACTATTGGCCCGCCTAATACCATCAATTAATAAATAAACGGCATCGTAACCCATAGC
>JAQSXM010000218.1 GCA_029256645.1 Sporomusa sp.
AACATCACTGAGATGGCAGACGTTCCTTCCTCTCAGTTGCAACGCTATCAGCAGGACTGGGTTAAGCCAGTGCATCTTGACATCCGTGTCCCAAAAACTAAATGGTGTATTTTACGCTGGCCGAACGCCTCTATGGCACAGTCGGCAAGTACCAGCACTGAAGCATTTGAGGACTTTTACTTTAACGTTTGCAACCTGGACTATGGAAAAATGGCCAAAGCCATGGATCCCTTGGTCAGCCTCATGGAAAGAACCGACAAAGTTAAAATTACCGGGCCTGATACCGACTTAACATTCTCAATAAAAGGTATTCCGGCAGTAAAATGCTCAGGTCTCAGAAATATCCCGGACGGTGAGGTATATACCGCGCCTGTCAGGGATTCAGTGAATGGTGTCCTTGCTTATAATACGCCGGCAGTATACCAGGGATTTACTTATGAAAACATTCGCCTTGAATTTAAAGATGGAAAAATAATTAAAGCCACAGCAAATGACGCCGAAAAGATCAACAAGATATTTGACACTGATGAAGGGGCCCGTTACATCGGAGAATTCGCCTTAGGGGTCAATCCTTATATTGAGAAGCCCATGAAGGATACCTTATTTGATGAAAAAATTAAAGGTAGTTTCCACTTCACCCCTGGCAACGCGTATGATGTCGCCTTCAATGGTAATAAATCAGCGATTCATTGGGATTTAGTCTGTATTCAAAATCAGGAATACGGCGGTGGTGAAATCCGTTTCGACGATAAACTAATCCGCAAGGATGGGCGGTTCATACTTCCCGAGCTTGAGGGGTTAAATCCGGAGAATCTACTATAATTAAAGCAAAAACGAGGTTGCCACATTATTTGTGGCAACCTCGCCTTTTTCGTTGTCAGTAGCTTATTTTAGTAACTCCTGCATAAAGTTTGGTAGTGCAAAACAGCTTTTTTGAATTTCCCGGTTGTGATACCGTGTGCCAAAATTTCCCGGAATCCGGGCACCATCAGTATTAATTGGATCATATTGCTTAGAGCCAATGGTAAAGCAATGTAACCCGCTTGGATACAGCGGGATGTTAGCCAGATACACACGCGTAATGGGGAACAAGGACGCAATGTCCGCCTTAAGCCGTTTTATCAGATCCTGATGGAAAAAGGGGGATTCAGTCTGTTGTACAAACAAACCATCAGGCTTGAGTGCCTTATGTACATTTTGATAAAAGGAATGAGTGAACAACCCTTCACCGGGACCGATAGGATCCGAACAATCTACAATAATGACATCATATTTATTTTCTACTTCCTGCATATGTTTAATCCCATCGCCAATTTTCAGACGCAGCTTAGGATGGTTTTCATTTAAGGCCACACTAATCTCCGGCAGATATTTTTTGCTGACATCAACAACCAGGCCGTCAATCTCCACCATCTCAGCTATTTCAACCGACTGATGTTTAACAACCTCGCGGATAGTCCCACCGTCTCCGCCGCCAATTACCAGGACGGTTTTAGGATTAGGATGCGCAAACAGTGGCACATGGGCAATCATCTCATGGTAAATAAACTCATCAAAAATTGAAGTCTGGAATACGCCATCTAACACTAGCATCCGCCCAAATTCAAGCGAGTCAACTACAGCGACTTGCTGAAATTCTGACCGGCCGGCATATAGCGTTTCCTTAATCCGAGCGGTAAGACCCAAATTTTCAGTTTGATATTCTGTATACCATAACTCCATTTATATAATCCCCCTTATTTATTTTAGCTTCTATAGCTTCCCCTAATTTATATGATTTGTTCAGGCACAAATTTTATCACAAATTTTGCCATATGGGAAGATAAATCTGTAAAAATGAGGTTAATGTATGCAAATCTTTAAGAATGCATTTAATTAGTTAGATTTTACCATATGTTATGAATTATTTATATCGATTATCATATATAGTTAATTTACATTTTCCAGTTTACTATTCACAAGAGTTATATCGAAAAACGTTCTGCGTTTATTCCAACAACAAAAAGCAGCCGCCAGCATAATTGCTGACGGTTGCTTTTTGTTGTTCAGGTTATTTTTCTTCTTCCGGCCGCTTACCAAATTTATATTTATACTTAGGCATAGCTTTCGGCATGTCACAACAGTCATCATCATCGTCTTCACAGCAATCGTGGTCATCATCATCATCTTCACAGAAATCATCATCTTCTTCTTCTTCGCAGCAGTCATCGTCGTCGGAATCGCGGTCAGATGGTCCAAGACCGGTAGCACCGGCAAAAGTGTGGCAATGATCATCATCTTCACTTGTTGTACCTTCGAAATAGTGGACATGGTTACAGTCCGGCATCTCAATGGCCGGGCCGGTCATAACATCTTCGGTATGCCAGTGGCCACATTCCCCTTCTTCAACAATAAAGGAAGTCCGGCCATGGATTCTGTGAACATGGGATCTACCCCTTTCACGCGCCGGGCCACTAACACCCAAAATAATATGCTGATGGTCATCAGCCACATCGACCTCAGTAAGATAAGTATGAACATGTAACATATTGGGCCGGGGTTTATTGTGGTGATGTTTAGGTTTACGATCTTCTCCATTGATAGGCATAGCCTGTCGCACCTCCAAAAGATTTCGTATACCATATCCTATGCTTTGAACTGAGCATTGGCTACTAGTAATTCAGTTTACATATTATTTAAATGTGTCAACTTACTTTTACTAAGCATATAGTATAGTAACAAGCAATCAAGTTCTTGTATGGAGGGACGTAATGCCCAAAGATAAAAAATTCGGTAAACTACTTGCAACCCGTATGTTTGTCTTGGCCCTAATAACCGGTCTTTTAATCTCTTTATGCACACCACTAACATATCTCGGTTGGGCCTGGAGAGCTAAACAAGCCGACACAGCAGCCCTCGCTCAACAAATTGCCCGGGAGGCACAGGAAATCATTATCAGCAACCCAGATGCGCATCAACACAACTTACAGCTGCTTAACAGGTTGGTTTCGCACTATCAGCAAAAACCTGATATAAAGCATCTCAAAATAGCCACCAACTGGTTAAACAGTGAAAGCTCAGCCACAACACCATCACCATCAATATTTGATGTTACCCGGCGTGTAGATCTCACTTTTCAGGGCACACCTTATGGTTACATTGAGCTAACAGCCACAGCTACTAGTGTAATTATGTCTACAATGCTCTTAGTTGGTATCTTCTTCGGGCTGGGACTATTGACAAATACCCTGCTATACCGTCTACCGGTCGGTATAATTAGTGAAAATGAAAAGGATTTGGATATTATGACTGCCAAGCTGAAAAATAAGGCTGCCGAACTTGCGCATGTTCAAAACATTCTTGAGCAAGCATCATTCATTGACTGCAAAACCGGTCTGTGTAATACCAGCCAATCGATAAAATTCCTGGATGAGGAAATGGCAAAGATATCCTCATATGGCGGTTCACTGAGTGTCCTTATGATGGACATTGACCATTTTAAGCAATATAATGACCATTCCGGTTATACTCAGGGTGATGAAGTGCTTGTCACAATATCCACATTGTTAAAAACCTATATTCGCAACAACGATTTAGCCGGGCGGTTTGGTGGCGAAGAATTTATCATCATCCTGCCTGACGTTGATAAAACCCAGGCAGTAGCCACTGCCGACAGGCTGCGTGTCAGCATCGAAAAATATCCTTTCCCGAACGAGGAACATCAACCTGCCAATCGAATTACTGTCAGTATCGGTATCTGCACCTATACCGGCGGTCCCTTGTCGGTTCAGCAGCTTATCGCCCAGGTTGAGCAAGCCCTGCAGCAAGCCAAAAATGACGGACGCAATACAGTTTCTATATACCAAACCACCTAAAAGACAAAATTGCGATTAGACCCATTCCCATAGTAAGGATAGCATTCCGGCACAGATAAGCCACAACAGCAGTCAGAATTCCAGCCAGGAGATAATGATTGTTCAGCGACAAATCAATCCAGCCTTGTGGCAAAATCACCCCCGGCACGATCAACGCTGTTAAAACAGCAGTCGGAAGATGTTTAAACCAGCGTTCAAACCAGGTTGGCAAGCCAGTTTTCTTCAATAATGCAACCGCCCCAAATCTGGTAAAAAAGGTTACTGCTGCCATCCCCAAAATAATCAGCATAATTTCATACCGCATGTTTATCCTCCTTTTCTAATAAGCCGCCTGTAATGCTTGCAGCCAAACAGGCGGCTATTATATACCATTTCCCCGGAAAATAGGCTGCTCCCACTACGGCTACTATAGCAGCAACAAGGCAGACTGCAACACTGACATGATTTGTCAGCCGCGGCATCAGCATTGCCAGAAAAGTAGCTGGCATTGCAAAATCAAGCCCCCAGGCCAGTGGGTCAGGTATATAGCTGCCCACTAATACACCAATGGTCGTAGAGGCGGCCCAGATAAAATAAAAAGCCCAGCTGCTCCCCATCTGATAATCGGCACTATACCCTTCTTTATCCGTCCGGTTCATTGTAACACTATAAGACTCGTCAGTCAGAGAAAATGTTAACAGCAGTTGCCGGGCAAGCGGTAACTTTAGCAAATGTGGCGCCAGTGACACACCCATCAATAAATGTCTTAGATTGATTAATAGTGTAGTAAATACAATAAGACCCCAACCAGTAATCCCAGCCCCTAACATTGTGATACCGATAAATTGTGCCGCTCCGGCAAAGACCAGTAATGACATAAGTACTGTTTCCACAGGCGTCAGACCTGCCGCCAGCCCCATCACCCCGCAGGTAATACCAAAGGGTACAACCCCCAGCATGACAGGCAGGCTGTCCTGCACCCCTTGCATATAATCTTTCATAACTCCCCCACCTTTTTTGTATTTATTTTATATTACTTGGCAGGAAAAACATTGTAAATATCCAATTACTAAATCAAAGAAGATAATTGGATATTTAGGGAGTTTTATTTGAAATGGATATATCCAAAATAATTAATAAGGGTTTGCTTACACCGCGTTCAACACTGTCGCTCTACAGCCAGATAGCAAATTTATTTGCTGAAAAAATCCAAAACCGGATTTTGCCTGCCGGGAATAAACTACCGCCCGAACGTGAACTGGCTGTCCTGTTAGGGGTAAGCCGCACAACAGCAATAAATGCTTACCGGCGTTTAGAGGAGCAAGGACTCATCATTACCAAAATCGGCAGTGGCACCTATGTGGCTGATTTGACACCACCCCTGCAGCCAAACCCCGCCGTGCCCTGGTCCCAGTTATTTACCCCAAGTCCTAATACCCAGCTGGCATCGATTTTACGTGAATTGATCGCATCTGCCACCACTGAGGATATTATCTCATTGGCTGCAGGTATGCCTGACCCTACACTCTATCCGCTTAAGCACTTTCACAGGCTGTTCAGTCAACAATCCTCCCAGCTCAGCGGTTCTGACCTGGGCCATATACCAACAGAAGGCTACATGCCGCTTCGCCAGGCTTTGGCTGCCAGGCTAATAAAAAAAGACTATGCTATTACACCGGAGAATACGATGATCGTAAGCGGCTCCCAACAAGGGTTGTATTTAATCGCAAAGGTTTTTTTAGAACCTGGTGACTATGTTATTGTTGAGTCCCCCACCTATCTTGGCGCCATCCAGGTATTCAGTGCAGCCAATGCCCGCCTGCTCAGTCTGCCAACGCTAAGTACTATGCCACTCGATCTTTTAGAAGATTATCTTGTCCGCTATCGCCCAAAATTGCTCTATATTATGCCAACATTTCAGAATCCTAATGGCCGGGTTATGCCGCTCGAAGAACGGCGTGAGCTTTTAAAACTGGCTGCCAAACACCGCCTGGTAATTGTGGAGGATGACCCCTACGGTGAATTATATTATGACAAACAGCCGCCCCCCTCGCTTAAAGCACTTGACCCCTTCGGCGGTGTCATTGCCCTTGGTACGTTCTCCAAAATCCTTTTTCCCGGACTGCGCACAGGCTGGGTTGTTGCCCCGGAAACTGTAATTAACCGGTTTGCACTGGAAAAACAATACATAGATCTTCACAGCAGCAATATCTCCCAAAAACTACTTTTTGATTACCTTACAGAAGGGTTGCTTGAAGATCACCTGGACACGGTCCGCGCCGAATACAAAAAGCGCCGTGACTCTGTGGCCGGCGCCCTTCACCGCTACTGCGGCCCGCATCTGACTTTTACCTTGCCAACAGGCGGATTTTATTTTTGGTGCAC
>JAQSXM010000219.1 GCA_029256645.1 Sporomusa sp.
ATTATACCTACTTTCATACGAACCTCCGCCAAAGGTAAAATTGTGTGTTATAGACCCTTGATAAGGTTAGCCATCTCAATAGCTGATACAGCGGCGTCAAAGCCCTTATTTCCTGCTTTGGTGCCGGCCCGCTCAATGGCTTGCTCAATGGTATCGGTGGTGAGTACGCCAAATATGGTAGGGACACCGCTGTTTAAGCCGACATGGGCTACTCCTTTAGATACCTCTGCGCAAACATAGTCGTAATGGCTGGTACTGCCTCTGATAACTGTGCCAAGGCAAATGACAGCATCATATTTTTTGCTCATTGCCATTTTTTGCGCGATAAGAGGAATCTCGTAGGCGCCAGGAACCCAGGCAATCTCCATGTTTTCGACGGTAGCGCCATGACGCTTAAGTGCGTCCAAGGTGCCACCAAGCAACTTGCTGGTAATAAATTCGTTGAACCTTGCTACAATGATGCCAAATTTTAATCCTTCAGCAACTAAATTTCCTTCATAAGTTTTGATATTTTCCATTAGTTTTGCGCCTCCTCATATTGTTTGAGTAAATGTCCCAGTTTGGATTTTTTTGCAGATAAATATCGGTTATTAAATTTATTGGCCAGTATTTCAAGCGGAACCCGTTCGGTAATTGTTAAGCCGTAGCCTTCAAGCCCGATCCGTTTCCGGGGATTATTAGTAAGCAGCTTGATGCTGGTTAAGCCAAGATCTGCCAATATTTGGGCACCAATACCATAATCTCTGAGATCTGGGGCAAAACCTAACAGTTCATTGGCTTCGACAGTGTCTTTACCTTTATCTTGCAGTGCATAGGCACGAATTTTATTGGCTAAACCAATGCCTCTTCCTTCCTGCCGCATATAGAGCAGTACGCCGCAGCCTTCTTTTTCAATGCGTTTTAAGGCATGAGCCAATTGATCACCGCAATCGCAGCGTAACGAGCCTAAAACATCGCCTGTCAGGCATTCGGAATGAACGCGTACTAATACAGCCTGTTTATTGGTAATATCGCCTTTCACCAGAGCGATATGGCACTGATTATCTAACTGACTTTCGTAGGCAATAAGCCTAAAATCCCCGTACTTAGTTGGTAGATTAGTTTCTGCTGCCCTGGTGACAAACCGTTCGTGTTTTTTGCGATATTTTATCAGGTCAGCAATGGTAATCAATTTTAGATCATGTTTTTTCACAAAATCCATTAGTTCCGGTGTCCGGGACATTGTGCCGTCTTCATTCATGACTTCACAAATTACGCCAGCCGGATATAGGCCGGCCAGCATGGCCAAATCAACAGCCGCCTCAGTGTGGCCTGTCCGTCGCAGCACGCCACCTTCGCAGTACCTCAGCGGAAAGATATGACCCGGCCGTCTGAGATCGCTGGCAACTGTCTGGCAATCAAGCACTGTTTGTACAGTTATGGATCTTTCGTGAGCTGATATGCCGGTCGTCACTGATTTGGCATCAATAGAGACTGTAAAAGCAGTGCAATGATTATCTGTGTTTTCCAGAACCATAGCACCAATACCAAGCTCGTCTAGTCTGCTGCCTATAATCGGCATGCAGATAAGGCCGCGGGCATGAGTAGCCATAAAGTTGATGGCTTCAGGTGTTACTTTTTCGGCGGCCATAATTAGGTCACCCTCATTTTCCCGGTCCTCATCATCGATAACCACAACAATCTTGCCATTTTTTATATCTTCGATAGCCTCTTCAATAGTGTTGAATTTCATATAGAATCCTCCGTTTCGTTGCCTAGCGGCATATAACAAAGCTTAAAATGCAAACCCGTGCTGTTCGAGAAATCCGCGTGTTATCTTATCAGTTGGTTTTGTATCTGGTGCCAAACCAAGCAGTTTCTCAACATATTTGCCAATGATATCTGCTTCTAAATTTACTGGTGCACCTGCTGGTTTAAGCCCTACAGTAGTTAGGGCTGCAGTATGCGGAATAAGTGAAACCGTAAACCAGTCTGGACCGCAGTCGACAACAGTCAGGCTTGTACCATCAATTGCAATAGAACCCTTACTGATAATGTAGCGCATGACCTCGGGTCCGGCACCAATTCTGACAATAACAGCATTATCATTTTGTTCTTTGGCTAAGATCAGGCCGACTCCATCAATATGACCGCTGACAATATGACCGCCGAGCCGGTCACCGACCCGGAGTGTACGTTCCAGATTGATGGTATCGCCTGGCTTAAGTCCAGACAGGGCTGTTCGGTCAACCGTCTCCGGCATGACATCGGCGGTAAACCAATCCCGGCCAAAATCAACGACTGTGAGACAGGTTCCGTTAACAGCAATGCTGTCACCAACTTTAACATCTGACAGCACTTTGTTGCCAGCCACAGTAAGGCGCACAGATTTGGTTCCCCGTGCTATCTGTTTAACTTTGCCGAGTTCTTCCACAAGTCCGGTAAACATCGTGTCCCTCCCGTCCGGCTATGTAGCCGGTAATTAATATGTCAGTACCAATTGATTCAGACGTTATATCCTCGAGCATGATCGCTTGATCTACGGCTGGGATGCCCATACCCCCTACCGGACTAGGCGCATTGATGCCACCAATTATTTTCGGAGCAATGAAGCAGTGTACCTTATCTATTAGATTGGCTGTAAGTACAGAAGCGTTAATGGTAGCGCCACCTTCAATCAGGATACTGGTAATACGGCGTTCTCCTAATATTTTAAACAACTGGCGCAGGTTGATACCTGTGGGTGTCTGTTCAAGGGTTAGCACTTCAATGCCTCTACTGCTCAGGGCTGCAACCCGATCTGCCGGTGCTTCCCTGCTGGTGGCGATAATTGTTTGTGCCTGGCCGTCTGTTACTATTTTGGCGTTTAATGGGGTGCGGGCCATACTGTCGACAATGATCCTCACCGGATTTTGGCCACCCTCCGGTAAACGGGTTGTCAACTCAGGATTGTCCGCAAGCACTGTACCGATACCTACCAGGATGCCATCATAGGTATCTCTAAGTCTATGGACATGTTCTCTTGCCGCCAAACCGGTTATCCATTTAGAATGACCGGTATAAGCGGCAATTTTTCCGTCAAGTGATATGGCTGTTTTGAGAACACCCCAAGGCATCCCTGTAACAATCCATTTGATAAACACTTCGTTGAGTTTGGCTGCTTCTGGTGCCAAGACACCTTCGACCACTTCAATACCAGCTGCTCTCAGCCGGTTGATACCATTGCCGGCAACCAGCGGATTAGGATCAGTCAGGGCAACAACGACTTTCTTAACACCGGCCTGTATCAAAGCATCAGCACAGGGGCCTGTCCGCCCATAATGAGAGCAGGGTTCAAGAGTTACATAGATAGTGGCATCTTTCGCTAACTCACCTGCCTGAGCTAGAGCATGAATTTCAGCATGTGGTGTGCCGGCTTGGCGATGCCAGCCCTGCCCTACAATTCGTCCCGCATTTACGATAACAGCACCCACCAGCGGGTTAGGGCTGGTACGGCCTTTGGCATATTGGGCAATCGTCAGGGCCTGATGCATGTAGTATTCATCCATAGAAGTCCCCCAGTATCGATAGGATAAAATAAAAAAACTGTTGAGTAGCTTTGGGGCTATCAACAGTTAAATAGGCAAATTTAGGAAATGCCGTCATGGCAGAACAATACGCCTTTTACCATCCAGACTATACTGTCGGCTCTGGAGTTACACCAGATCAGCCGTATAACGGCTCGCGGGCTGTACCGCCGGTCAGGAATCAAAAGATTTCTCTTTTTCACCTTGCCCCAAAGGCTCACTATGTAATTATTTATTAGCTACTTCATATGTTACCATTAAGCGGCAAATTAATCAAGCCCCGCGGATTGCCTTAATTGCTTCAGCTATATTGGGTGCACCATACACTGCTGATCCGGCAACTAGAATATTGGCGCCGGCAGCTGTTACCTCACGGGCAGTAGCGGCGTTAATACCACCGTCCACCTCAATATCAACGGTAAGTTTGCGGGCAGTAAGCATATCTCTTAACCGGGTAATCTTATCGATAGCACCTGGGATGAACTTTTGTCCGCCAAAGCCTGGATTAACACTCATGATAAGCACCATATCAATATCACCAAGCACTTCTTCTACGATGCTTAGCGGTGTCGATGGGTTTAATGATACGCCTGCTTTTTTGCCTTGTTCTTTAATAGTTTGAATTAGGCGGTGCAGATGTGGCGCAGTTTCTGCATGAACAGTAATAATATCGGCTCCTGCTTTTACAAACGGTTCGATTAAGTCCTGCGGATTGGTAATCATTAAATGAACATCAAAAGGTAGTTTGGTTACTTTACGAATGGCTGCGATAACCGGTGGACCAAATGTTAGGTTAGGTACAAAATGGCCGTCCATAACGTCAATATGTACCCAGTCGGCCCCCGCCTGTTCAATCTTAATTATTTCATCGCCTAACCGTGAAAAATCAGCAGACAAGATGGATGGAGCAACCTTAATCGGATGATTCATCTAGTACCCCTTCTTGCTTTCTCTAATTTCAGTCAGTATCTCAAGATAAGACTGATATCTTTCCGGATGGATACGGCCTTCAGCCATTGCTTGTTTAACAGCACACTGTGGTTCCTTGTAATGAAGGCAGCTGCTGAATTTGCATTCCGGCGCGATCCTGGATATATCAGGGAAATAGTCCATTAAATGAGCTTCTTCGATATCATTAAACTCTGTGAAGCTAAACCCTGGAGTGTCGACAACAAAACCCCCGCCTGTTACAGGTAACAGCTCGGCAAACCGCGTAGTATGTTTGCCACGGCCAATCTTATGGCTGACCTCACCTGTCATGAGCTCTAATCCCGGCTGAACGGCGTTAAGTATTGTAGATTTGCCAGCGCCTGAAGGACCGGCAAATACTGTGATTTTATCATATAGAAGCGCATGCAGAGCATCAATACCTGTTCCCAGCCGGGCAGATACAGCAAGTATTTTATAACCAACCTGCTCATAACGTTCTGCCAATTTTGTTACTGATTCTGAGTCTGAAAGGTCAATTTTATTAATACATAAGACGATTTCAAGCTCGGAGAACTCAGCAATAACCAGGAATTTGTCCACTAAAGCAGGGTTAATATTAGGATTAACAGCGGCAAAGGTTAAAACTACCTGATCAACATTGGCTACCATTGGGCGTTTTAGCATGCTGCGCCTGGGCAGTATTTCCTCAATGACGCCTTTATCCAGGCCGGTTAATGTATAGGTAACCTCATCCCCTACAAGGAGTGAAAAACGTTCCTTCTTAAACCGGCCGCGCAGATTGCAGGTTACAAGCTTACTGCCTGACTGTATATAGTAGTAACTGTTATAGGCTTTTACTACAATACCTTTCAGCACATGGTAGGCCTCCTATATTGTTTGTTCCTGTAATAATTTCTCATTTATATATACCTGAACGCGAACCTGACCGATGCCTTCTACTGTTTTCTCTACTCGTTCGCCAGGTTTATGTGTACCCTCATAGACAACACGGCGCCCATTGGCATCTGTTACAACAATTTGCAATGGTTGACGGGTTGGGCCATCTGGTATTGTTATTTGAACCATTGCTCTTTTAACAGCCCCGGGTACGCCTTTGGCGACAGAAAAGTCGATGGCCGTACCTTCAGCTACTTCAGTTGCTGGGGGCGGATTTTGGCCGATAATGGTTCCAGGTGGATATTTGTCATTAAGAGTTTCTGTTACTTTTCCTTGTTTTAGTTTCATGCTTTCCAGTTGGGTAGTAACAGTACTCAATAGTGATCCCTGGAAATCAGGGAGTATCACTTTTTTAGGACCAGCCCCTTTGCTTATAACAATGTCAATGGCTGTGCCCTTAGTGATTTGTGCTGGCGGCCGGGGATTCTGGCTGATAACAGTATCCTGTGGAGTATCCTCGGCGAATTGTTCGTCAACCCGGCCTAATTTTAGCCCGGAATTTTTAATCTGTAACTCAGCATCACGGCGATTAAGTCCGCGTAAATCGGGGACTACAGTCACCTCGCCACCTTTGCTAACAATGACCGTGATGGTTCGCTGCTCTTTAACAGTTGTCCCAGGCTCTGGTTGTTGGGAAATGACATAGCCTGCCGGGACTTTGTCGCTAAAGGCATCAGAAACTACCACCCGAAGGTTGTTGCTAATTAGAATATTGCGGGCTGTATCTACCTGTTTGCCGACAATGTCCGGTACTGTAACCTCATTTAAGCTCCA
>JAQSXM010000220.1 GCA_029256645.1 Sporomusa sp.
ATCATCTTCACCGGCAAACGTCCGGGCGAGGTTGCCAAGAAGATCCGGGTTCCCTATCTTAATGCCCATGCCTACCACAATGGTCCCTGGAAGGGCTATGAGGGCTGGGTCCGGTTTGCCCGTGATATCTACAATGCGATCTATTCACCACTGCACCGGTTGGCCTTCGTGGATATCAGCAAGGATGAAATCCCGACAGATACAGGCTTTGTCACCCAAAAAATGTTGTCAGACGTCAACCTCAGCGAGGAAATAACCTCATCCGAAACGTTGAGAGAGTACACAGGTAACTATGACGTCATTTCCCCATTGCGCGGAAAGACGTACCCACAATTTCCCCCAGCAAACAAGCAGCTTTCTGCGGTGTAACGGAGGATGATAGCTATGGAGGACATGATGAAAGACAGGACTGAGCAACTGGTAGATTATATTATGAAAAAATGCCTGTGGCAGTTTCACTCCCGTTCCTGGGACCGGGAGAAACAAAACGAGGGAATCCTCACAAAAACAATGCAGATCCTTTGTGATGAACCAGTTGACATTATCAATCCGACTGACAAGGTCTATTGGGTAAATGCCGTGTGTTTGGCTGATGCTTTCAAAAGTCGGTATTCTTGGTTGGATACCATGGAAAAAGCGGAGATTAAGCTGCTCATGCAGGGGCTCAAAGACCGTATGGACTATTTAACAATTACGGGATCGCTGAATGCAGAGCTTACTGATCCGCATTATTAGATCATAAGGTAAGAGCTGTGTGCCATTACGGCGGACGCAGAACAAAACAAATAGAAAAAGGAGTAATTACTATGTTTTGTGAAGTAAAACCCAAAGAGCGTGCCGGCGTTATCAACCCGATATTTACATGCCAGCCTTGTGGCGCGCAGTATGCCAGCATAGGGATCAAGGATTGTATTGGGATTGTTCATGGAGGACAGGGCTGCGTTATGTTCGTCCGCCTGCTGTTCTCGCAGCATTTCAAGGAAAGCTTCGAGATTGCATCTTCCTCTCTGCATGAAGATGGTGCAGTGTTCGGTGCCACCCATCGTGTGGAAGAAGCAGTGGATGTACTTTTGATGCGGTATCCGGATGTTAAAGTCATACCGATTATCTCAACCTGTGCGACAGAGGTCATCGGCGACGACATTGACGGTGTTGTCTTAAAGCTTAATAACGGACTGCTAAAAGAAAAATATGCTGGTCGGGAGGTTCATCTGATTTCGATACATACCCCCAGTTTTAAGGGCAGTATGGTGAGTGGCTACGACGTTGCGGTCAAAGATTTTGTCAGCCATTTTGCGAAAAAGGATAAACCTAATGGAAAACTTAACCTAATTACAGGCTGGGTCAATCCCGGGGATGTAACAGAACTTAAGCATCTGCTGGCGGCAATGCAAGTGGAGGCGACTGTCCTGTTCGAAATTGAGAGTTTCGATTCTCCCCTGATGCCTGACGGCAACCATGTATCCCATGGTGACACGACAATTGCGGATCTGACCGGGACGGCTGACGCGCTCGGAACGATTGCGCTGAACAGGTATGAAGGCGGCCAGGCCGCTACTTATCTGGAAAGGGAATTCGATATTCCGACGATTATTGGTCCGACCCCTATCGGGATCCGCAACACAGATACCTTTTTACAGAATGTGAAGCAGCTGACCGGCAAGCCAATTCCTGAGTCGCTTGTGCGGGAACGGGGACTTGCTATAGATGCCCTGACCGATCTGTCCCACATGTTTTTTGCAGATAAGAAGGTAGCAATCTATGGTAATGCCGATCTTGTCATCGGCCTGGCAGAGTTCTGCATCGATCTGGAAATGAAGCCTGTGCTGCTGCTTCTCGGTGACGACAACACGTCTTATCCGAACGATCCGCGGATTAAGGCCCTGCAGGAAAATGTTGATTTCAACATGGAAATCATCATGAATGCCGATCTGTGGGAACTGGAAAACCGGATCAAGAATGAGGGGCTTGAGCTTGATCTCATACTGGGTCACTCCAAAGGACGCTTCATCTCCATTGATAATAATATCCCGATGGTACGCGTAGGGTTCCCTACCTACGACCGGGCAGGATTATACCGTCACCCGGTTGTTGGCTATGCGGGCGCGACCTGGCTTGCCGAGCAGATGGCAAACACCCTCTTTACTGATATGGAGTACAAGAAAAACAAGGAATGGGTTCTTAATGTCTGGTAAGGCATAACGGGAATTGATTAGATTCTGCCAGTTCCTGACACTGATCAGGTTCTGGCAGAATCAATAGTAAAAGAGGATAGAACAATGATTGATATGAATAAAATCGATATCGAGGCATTTGAAGCAGACTATCGCAGTGCTAAGATGTACCATCACCGGGCCGAACAGTTCGTTGAGGAAGGGCAGAGTTCCAGTGTGGTATTTAATGTAGCTTCGGTTGCCCTTGAAAACTATCTTATTGCTTTATGTGATTTGTACGGCGAAGAGCCGGGAAATCATAATTATACCTGTCTTATGGATACTGTTGAAACTGTTATTGACGTTCCTGAGGTATTAAATAAGGAAATAAGATCACTGGATTTGATATTCGGTATCTGTTCTCTTGAAAATTATTATCATGGAATTCCCGAAGAATCTGATTCAGATCGCGTACTGGCAATGTGTAACGAGGTTAGGCAGCTATTTGATCAGACCAGGATTGCCGCAGTTAGAGAGGCTTTTAAGAACAATACCTAGTCAGCCGGTTTTTCTCAACCCAGTTGATCTTATTAGCTAAAGGGAGTGATAGGGTGGAACAAATAAAATACACACAACGAATCTGCGCCGATAAAGAAAAGATTAACCGCTTTTTGACCGGGAAAAGGGTAGGGACATTGAGTATGTGTGAGACTGCTGAGCGGCCTTATGCCCTGCCGGTCAATTATGTTTATTGGAACAGTAAGATATATATCCATGGTATGGGCAGCGGCAAAAAAACCATCGTCCTCGCTGCCAGTCCGTCTGTCTGTTTTACCGTGTTTGAGGAATTCGGCACTGTGGCCGATCCTGTACCGGCTAAATGTGATACTGCCTACCTGAGTGTTGTTATTTTTGGTAAGGCGGTACTTGTTCAGGATGTAGAAGAAAAAACGCAAGTGCTGGCGCAGTTTCTGGAAAAGTTTATGCCGCAGTTTTTTAAAACCCCGCTTTCAGCGCAATTTGTGGATAAATACCGTTCATCCTTTGATAACAATGCAGTTGCTGTTTACGCTATTGATCCCGAGGATCTTACTGCCAAAGAAAACCCAATTGATCCGGAGCATATGTTTCAGGCTTTATGAAAGGGGGGGTGATTCGCTATGGAAAAACAAGAATTAGCAGAAATTACGGCTAAACACCCCTGCTATTCTTTTGATGCCCATCATAAATTTGCCAGGATGCATCTGCCGGTAGCGCCCATCTGCAATATTAGCTGTAACTACTGTAACCGTAAGTATGACTGTGTAAATGAAAGCCGTCCTGGTGTGACCAGTGAAATATTGACCCCGGCGCAGAGTCTGGAAAAGTTTAACAGGGCAAAAGCAGAGATTCCCCATTTGAGTGTTGTTGGAATTGCCGGTCCTGGTGATGCCTTAGCCAATTGGGAGGCTGTAACAAGCAGTATCAAGCTAATCAAAGCCGAGTCGCCTGAAACGATCTTTTGCCTGTCTACCAATGGCCTGATGCTTCCCCACTATGGGCAGGATATTATTGACCTGGGGATTAAGCATGTAACCGTTACTGTAAACTGTCTGGAGCCTGCCATCGGGGCCAGAATCTACCGCCATATTCATTATCTGGGTAAGTACTATGTAGGAGAAAATGCTGCTGAACTATTGATCGGCAACCAGCTAAAAGGGATTAAGCTATTGGCTGATCATGGCATTCTGGTCAAAGTTAATATTGTTATGATCAAAGGCATTAATGATGAGCATATCCCGGCAGTTGTAAAAAAAGTAAAGAGCCTGGGGGCACTAATGACCAATATTATGCCGCTCATCCCGGCGCCGGGCAGTGTATTTCAGGGGTTTCCCCAGACCAGCATGAAAGAAGTAAATGCGATGCGTGATCTGTGCCAAACCGACCTTACGCAAATGCGCCACTGTCAGCAATGCCGGGCTGATGCCATTGGACTTTTGACAGAGGATCAATCCCATAAATTCCGCAGCCCCAAGCCTGACTCTGTAAAAAAATGCAACCTTCCGGTCAGGGTGTATAAGATAGCTGTAACCTCCAAGTATAAAAAGCTGGTTGATTTGCACTATGGTCACGCTGAAGAGTTTCATATCTATGAAACAGATGGTATGGATACCCGGTTTATCGAGACCAGGCCTACCCAAAAGTATTGTATGGGGGTGGTAAACTGTGATGAGACAGAAGTAAAAAAAGATGCCCTGATTGAGGGGATTGCCGATTGTGATGTTGTACTGACCATGCGGATCGGCTATGAGGCGCAAAAACGTTTACTGGGGCATGGTATCCCGGTAGTTGAGTCGTGCACAAGTATTGAAGAGGGCTTGCAGCAGGCTTTTCACCAATTGCGCCATGCAGAGCAGCCGGGGGCTGTGTGTAGTAGTGGCATATAGCGGGTAGTGGGAATAAGGGGAAGTGTCAATGTCAACTAAACGGAGTAATGTTCGCGTTAGGGTTGGCTTTTTCTGTTATTTATGAGAAAATGACAGTATAAAACCTATAATGAAAGGACCAAAGAAAGATGAGACTTCATTATTTGCAACATGTCCCCTTTGAAAACCCTGGCAGTATTCTGCAATGGGCCAGGGAAAACGGGCATGTGCTGACAAACACGCAGCTATACCAAAGTGACCCGCTGCCGGAGCAGGACGATTTCGATTGGCTTGTGATTATGGGAGGCCCGATGAATATCTATGAAGAGGCGATCTATCCGTGGCTTGCTGCAGAAAAAACGTTCATCCGGGAAGCAATTGACGCCGGTAAAGTAGTTATTGGCCTCTGTCTTGGCGGTCAATTGATTGCCGATGTGATCGGCGGCAAGGTGACCCGGAATCCATACAAGGAGATTGGCTGGTTCCCGGTCAGCCTGACTGAAGCAGCAAGGTTATCGCCTTTATTCTCTTTTTTTCCTCCACAGCCGGTGGTCTTTCAGTGGCATGGGGATACCTTCAGTATCCTGCCGGCAGAGGCGATCTGCATAGCCGCAAGTGATGCCTGCAAGCATCAGGCTTTTATCTATAAAAACAGGGTATTTGGCTTCCAGTATCATCTGGAAAACACGCCGTCGATCATTGCCGGCCTTATAGAAAACTGCCGGGCGGAAATGATTGCCGACAAGTATGTGCAGACGCCGGAAGAACTGTTGGCCCATCCGGAATATATCGAACAAAGCAATAAATGGATGGAGTTGTTTCTTACACAATTGGAAAAGATGGATCGGGAAGGTTTGCTTTAGAAATTATCAGGTTTGCTAAATAAAAATCGGCTAGCCAAAAGGCTAAGCCGATTTTTATATTTAAACTAACATTAACTCTGGAGATTTCATAAAACAACCTTTAGCCTTCTGTTATTAAATTAAAATCAATACAAACAAAAACAAACAAAAACAAACTAAAGTGATATTAATTGAATATTTATATTGACCTATGTCTATTTTTGTATTAAGATAATAAAAAAAGTAAAATTGTGGATAGAATACAACGAGGTATCAACTAAACGACGCAGTGCTGTGTTTAGTTGATTTTTTTACAATCAAATGTCTAATACTTCTGAATGTTTGGGGGTTGAAAGGAAAACGGGATCCCTAAAACAAGAGGCTGTGAACCTTGAAGGAGGCCAGAATGAAGTATCTTAGCAAGTCTCCATATATAAAAGCAACCGGAATCTCGCTGCTGCTCCACGGTGCCCTGATTGTCTGCCTGGCTATGCTGGGACCGCCCTATCCGGCAGAAAAGCCGGCAGAAAGAACCGCCATAGAAGTAGACATCGTTCCTGTCGCTATGATTGAAACAGGAGACGCTGAGCCGCCTGCGTCACCGGATTCTTCTCCGCCAGCTCCGGCAGAACAGCCTGTTTCCAGGTTGACACCGGATACAACCCGCACAAAGTCTGTTGCTCAGGCTGTAGCGGCAGTAGCAAGCAGCGCCTTTGCAACGGCTGCTGCCTCATCGGAAACAGTAGCGGTTGAACAAACAGTAGCGGTTAGCGGCAATGG
>JAQSXM010000221.1 GCA_029256645.1 Sporomusa sp.
ATCACCCTCTCGGGGTTAGGTATTCCGGGTACTACAGCGATTGGCGGGGCTGGAGCTTTTGATGTTACCATCATCGCCGGTATAGTAGCTGTAATGATCGCCGAACTGGTTGGTGAAACAAGAGAAAAGCTTCAAGGAGGGCCGGTATTAGGGCCCAATCGCCCTGAAGGATTATATGAGTTTAGTAAAGAGCTGCATCCAAACGAAAAACAAAAAGCTGAGCAGCAAAATTCCAAACAAACAGGATCTAGTGATAAAACCTCTGACAACGGAGGTGAAGGCAGTGAAAAATAGGGTACTGGCGCTGCTACTGGCACTGCTATTTATTGCAGCAAATACGCTATGTTATGCTGACGAAGGTAAGGATGGAGATTATTCAACAGTTGTCGATGAGGGGGGTAACCAAGTCTACATGACCGGGTGGAAAATGCGGCCCGGCGATGAGGTACTAACCGAGAATAACCGCCGTTATGAAGTTATTCGGGTTGAAGGAAATATTGCACATGCTAAATTTACTGGTGAGGTCAATTTGTCAGTGTATTATAATGACAATAAGAGCATGTTAGGCCGCCTGGCAGCCTTTCTTCAACCATCGATTGCCCAAGCCGAGGGTGGCGGTAAAGTAGCTGTCTACCATACCCACTCTGACGAATCCTATGTTCCTACTGATGGCAAAGAGAGTATCATGGGTTCCGGTGGCATCTATAAGGTTGGCAATGCTTTTACCTCTTCGTTAGAGAAAAAGGGAGTCACAGTAGTTCATTCGCAGGCAAAACATGATCCGCATGATGATATGGCTTATGAGCGCTCTCGCCGGACAGCCCTTGACTTGATAAAGAAAGAGCAACCTGATGCTGTTTTTGATATTCATCGTGATGCTGTGCCGCCGCAGGTGTATAAAACCAACATTGACGGGCAAGATGTGAGTAAAATTCAGCTTGTTGTTGGAAAATACGGACCGACAGGTAAACAGATTGAGGACTATGCCCTCCAAATAAAGGCAGCTTCTGACAAACAACATCCTGGGTTGGTAAAAGGAATTTTTTTTGCAAAAGGCGGGGACTATAACCAGGATTTACACCCACGTTCGATGCTGCTTGAGGTAGGTGCCCACACCAATGATCGCGAGTCAGCCGAGAGAGGAATTGCGCTATTCTCTGATGTTGTGCCAACCATTTTGGGCAAGTCCAGCGCCCCCACAGGACCTAATGCAGCAGGGGCAACCGGGGCTGATGGCAATACCGGACTTGGTTCGGCAGCCGGCGGTGCCTCTGGAGCGACCAAATCTATGGGGTGGATTCTGGGACTATTGATTGCCGGTATTGCGGCTTTCTTATTCCTAAGTACCGGCAGTATCAAAGAAGCCGGCGCAAAACTTAAGAATTTCGCTTCCACTGAGTTTACTAACTTCCTTGGTCCTAAGGCCAAAAAACGACAGAATACCCAAACAGATTCTGATCAGTCTGAGAAACAGGACGATAACAAGTAATGCTCATCAGGCAGGTTTATATCCTGCCTTTTTTCTATTTATTTATCGATTAATAAAATGCATGGCAGGAAAATATAGCTACTAACGGAATATTAAAGGAAGGGGGGAATACTTTGACTTATAAAGGGATCATCTCAAATGTTAAACCTGACAGTATCGGCGCTGAAATAGGCCTTGTGCCCGGAGACCGCCTGCTTGGGGTCAACGGGGAGGCTGTTCAAGATATTATTGACCTCAGCTTTGCGTTGGCAGAGGAAGAAATTGAATTGCTGATTGAGCGAACTTCGGGCGAACAAGAACTGATTGCGCTAGAAAAAGAATATGATGAGGATCTGGGGCTGGAGTTTGAAAGCGCAGTATTTGATAAGGTGCGGCAGTGTGCCAACAGATGCATCTTTTGTTTTGTTGATCAGATGCCATCTGGAATGCGTGACAGTTTGTATATTAAAGATGATGATTATCGCCTGTCCTTTCTGTACGGCAATTTCGTCACACTATCTAATCTGGGACCGCGGGATCTCAGCCGTATAGCCAGGCTGCACTTATCACCGCTCTATGTATCGGTACATACTACCAATGGCAGCCTCAGGGAGAAAATGTTGGGCGGTAAGCCAGCCGGCAAGATTATGGAGCAACTTAATGAACTGGTAGATAAAGGTATTGATCTTCATACCCAGGTTGTCTTATGCCCAGGCTTTAACGATGGAGTAGAACTGGAAAAAACGATTAGTGATTTATATGCTATATATCCGTCAGTTTTGTCGCTGGCCATCGTTCCTGTCGGGCTTACCCGTTACCGTGACAACTGCCATCCCTTAACAACATTTTCCAGTGAAGCGGCCAATCAGGTCATTAAAATTGTTCATAAATGGCAGGAAAAATGCCGTAAGGAAAACCAGGAATCCTTTGTGTATCTGGCTGATGAGTTTTATCTGGCCGCAGATCAGGAAATTCCCAGTTATGAATGCTACGACGGGTTTCCACAACTGGAAAATGGAGTTGGTATTGTTCGTACTTTCCTCTCTGAGTGGGAGGAGCAGTCAGTCGCTGACCCCGATTATACAGAGCCGCATTATATCGATGTTATCTGTGGCGTGTCAGCAGAGAAAATTCTAACACCGCTCTTAGCCCAGCTATCTTTCCCGAATCTTAACGTGCGGGTCGTTTCGGTAGAAAACAGTTTTTTTGGCTGTGATGTAACAGTTACCGGTCTCTTAACCGGTGGTGACATTACTGAAACTTTACAACAGATTCCCGGCCCGCGCACCGGTATTATTGTGCCAGGGGTGGCCCTTAGAAAAGGCGAACAGGTTTTCCTTGATAACACCACACCAGAGACAATTGCCGATAAGCTGGGTGTACCGGTACGTACCGCCTATTTTGCCCAGGATTTAAAAGAACTTCTGGCTGCATGGCGGTAGGGATAAAAAACGTGAGGAGGTCTAACTATGGGTAAGCAGAATAACCTTGGTTTAATCCAAGTATATACTGGTAACGGTAAGGGAAAAACTACTGCTAGCTTAGGTCTGGCTTTTCGCGCTTACGGCCATGGATTCAACGTGTGCATGATTCAGTTTATGAAAAAAAATGATGACTACGGCGAGGTAAAAACTGCCCGCAAACTTCCTAATTTCAAGCTCATTCAAGTAGGTCGCGAAGCATTCGTCGACTTGACCAACCCTGAGAATATTGACTATAAACTGGCTGAAGAAGGCTGGGAGTTGGCCAAGTCGGTCATATTGTCAGGGCAGTATGACATCGTTATTTTAGATGAGATTAATGTTGCTATGGCGGCAAAATTACTGGATGCTTCCATTGTGGCTGCCTTCTTGCAGGCCAAGAAAAACAGTACAGAGGTTATTCTGACAGGCAGATATGCTCCGGCTGAAATAACAGCCATCGCCCATCTGGTAACCGAGATGCAGGATATTAAACACCCAGCTACTATTGGAATCCCGGCCCGACAGGGCATAGATTTTTAGAAATATACAAGGTGGTATTCGATGAGTAAACCAATTGTTGCAATTGTTGGCCGGCCTAATGTCGGCAAATCAACCATATTCAATTATATAGGCAGAAACCGGTTATCTATTGTTGAAGATATTCCGGGCGTTACCCGTGACCGCATCTATATGGATGCCGAATGGCTGGGCCGTAATTTCACGATGATTGATACTGGCGGTATCGAATTTGAATCAACTGATAAACTCCTTACAGCTATGCGCAATCAGGCCAAACTGGCCATTGATGAGGCTGATGCCATCATGTTTATTGTAGATGGTAAAACCGGCCTGACCTCAGCCGACAACGAGGTAGCCGTTATTTTACGCAACACCAGAAAGCCTGTATTGCTAGTGGTAAATAAAGTTGACAACATGAAAAACGAAGCTGATATTTACGAGTTTTATAATCTGGGTTTAGGTGATCCGATTGCCATTTCAGCCACAAATGCGCTTAATATTGGTGACATGCTTGACAGGGTGATAGAAAAACTGCCGGAAGAACATGTTGAGCCAGAAGAGAGTGATCAGATTAAGGTGGCTGTGATCGGCCGCCCTAATGTTGGCAAATCTTCCCTGGTTAATTCCATTATTGGCGAGGAACGGGTCATTGTCAGCGACATTCCCGGAACTACCCGGGACGCTATTGACACACATTTTACTAAAGACGGACAGTCCTATGTGATGATTGATACGGCTGGCATGCGCCGCAAAGCTAAGGTTGACATGCCGGTTGAGCGCTATAGTGTCATCCGCTCCCTTAGGGCTGTTGACCGCTGTGATGTTGTCCTCATGGTTATTAACGCTGAAGAGGGTGTCACAGAACAAGACAAAAAAATTGCCGGTTACGCCCATGAGGCAGGTAAGGCCAGCATTATTGTGGTTAATAAATGGGATCTTATTGATAAAGATGGTAAAACCTCACTTAAATTTACCGAAACCATTCGGTCAGAATTAGGCTTCATGCAATACTCACCAGTATTGTTTACATCAGCACTTACTAAACAGCGCATTAACCGGGTAACCGAGCTTGTCAAATATGTGGCTGACCAACATGCCATGCGAGTAGCAACAAGTGTGCTTAACCAGGTTATTGAAGACGCGACAGCAATCAATCCCCCGCCATCAGAACGAGGAAGACGTCTCAAAATCTATTTTACTACCCAGCCTGATGTCAAACCGCCTACCTTTATTTTCTTCGTCAATGATCCTGAGATCATGCATTTTTCTTACTTGCGCTTTCTGGAAAACAGATTAAGAGAATCTTTTGGTTTCGAAGGAACTCCACTCAAACTGGTTGTTCGCGGACGTAAAGAAAAAGATGAATAACTGATTGAGGGAGTGGGAGAATGGAGTATGTGCTGGTTATTATCACCAGCTACCTGATTGGTTCAATTCCGAATGGATTGATTATCGGTCAGAAGTTTTATGAGGTTGATTTAAGACAATTTGGCAGTAAAAACATTGGTGCAACAAACGCATATAGGACATTAGGCCCCTGGCCAGCCTTTTGGGTGTTTTTTACAGATGCCCTGAAAGGCGTGGCCGGGGTACTTTTAGGCCACTATATTGGCGGGACAGCGCTGGCCGAATTGACTGGCGGCATTGGCGCCATTGCAGGTCATAACTGGTCAGTCTTCCTTGTGTTTAAAGGCGGGCGCGGCGTAGCCACAGGGCTCGGTGTTATTGCCATGATTGCGCCAATGGTAACATTCATAGTTTTTTTTGTATGGGCAATTATTGTTTACTTTACCAGGTATGTTTCGTTGGCGTCTATTGTAGCCGCCGCTCTGGTACCAATTACTATGTGGCTGCTCCACGCCAGACAGGAATTCTTCTATTTTGGCATATTGGCCGCCTTGTTTGTCATCGTGAGACATCGCCCGAACATTGAGCGCCTCTTAAAAGGGGCAGAACCAAAAATTAAAGCCGGTGGCCAACCTGAGTCTGGTCCCACGAAAGAGAAGTGACAGTTCATCAATGAAAATAGCAGTCATAGGCGCCGGCAGTTGGGGCACAGCCCTGGCCGCCATTTTGGGTCAAAAACACCAGTCAGTTGCACTTTGGGTGCGGTCACCTGAGTTGTCCGGCCAAATAGAGGCAACCCGTGAGAATGCAACCTATTTGCCTGGCTGCAAATTGCCGCGTTCTGTTGCCATAACCGCTAGTTTAGGCGAGGCTGCAGGCGGTGCATCTTTAATCGTACTGGCAACCCCGTCTCATGCCATACGCCAAACAGCAGCGAAACTGGTTCCATATATCCGCGCTGAGAATGTCATCGTTAGTGCTGCTAAAGGCTTGGAACTAGCCAGTGTTAAACGTATGTCCGAAATTATTTCTGAGGAGCTGCCGGTAGTCGCCGGCCAGATAGCAGTACTATCTGGTCCCAATCATGCTGAAGAGGTAGCTTTACATCAGCCGGCAGCCACGGTGGCTGCAGCCCAGTCACGAAAAGTAGCTGAGTATGTACAGGATACATTTATGCTGCCCTATTTCCGTGTTTATACCAACCCCGATATTATTGGGGTTGAATTAGCCGGAGCTCTTAAAAACATTATTGCACTTGGTGCAGGAATTGCTGATGGATTAGGGTTTGGTGACAACGCCAAATCTGCCCTCATGACACGTGGACTCGCTGAAATTGCCCGGCTAGGGATGGCGATGGGGGCCAATCCGCTAACTT
>JAQSXM010000222.1 GCA_029256645.1 Sporomusa sp.
ACCTTCAGTTAACAATACAGCCTTCCCAGTCCTCGAACCTATGTCGATACCAATGACCGTATCATTGGTAATCGTCCCGGCCAGTTTTTTATCAACAACATCCACTATTTTTTTCATCCTGGTCACTCCTTCGTTTTGCTAACCATTTCCTTGGCTAAGCATCGCATTTGGCGTCTTATCAGGCAGCACCTGTTGTCCCTTTCCAGCGGGTAAGGTACTGCTCCAGCTTAACAATCAGATAGTTTACCGACATCCCCAGCATAATCAATATCATAATACCTGCGTACATTTTTTCGACCTGATATTTATGCTGGGCATCAAAGATCAAGAAACCTAACCCCGCGCTGGCACCGAGCATTTCAGCAGCTACCAGAATAATAATTGAGCGGGTGGCACTAATCCTGAGCCCGGTAAGAATGGACGGTACGGCAGCCGGTAATATAACGTGAGCAAATAAGCCTAACCGGGACATCGCCATCGACCGTGCTGCTTTGACCAGCAGCGGGTCAACCGTCTTGACACCCTCAATGGTATTAATCAGAATCGGCCAGATGGACCCCCAGAAGATAATGCCGATTTTGGACAGTTCTCCCAGCCCAAAGACCAGGATAAATACCGGATATAGTGCCAATGTTGCTGTATTCCGGCAGATCTGCATCAGCGGATCTACTATTTTTTCCAGGCGCTTAAACCACCCCATGAAAATTCCCAGCGGAATAGCAATCCCAACAGCGATAAAAAATCCCAACAATGTGCGGTGAAAGCTTGCCAGTGCATGCTTAAACAATTCACCAGATACTATCAGGCTAAGCAAACTTTGGATAACATCACTAAAGGGAGGTAAGCTACGGGAGTCAATGAGGCCCACTGACGGGAGGATTTCCCATATAGTTATAACTGACCCGATTGCAATGAATCTTTTTATAAATTTCCAGCCTGTTTGCCAATAGGTATTTAACATGATCTCACCACCCTTATATAAAAGGAATATCCTGTCTATCTGTTGCTAATTAAGGTACTTAAAATATCAGTAGCCAAACGTAACCCCCCGCGATAACCGGCATACGCCTGATCGGTTACTACCCGGTTGCTTACCGGATAGGTTACACTAAGAAATCCGGCTTTAAATTCATGGGCCAGCGGCCGGTCCCAGGTGCTGCCAAGCACAAAAGCAGGACTGATAGGTGAACCGTACTCATCTGGTTCTTTTGCCAGTTCTTCCTGCAACGAGGTGGCAATCCGGCTGGTATCTGTTTCGAAAATCAGCTTAGGCCGCAGCTCTGCGGGCAAGGAATTAAACCGTGCCGTTACCTTAGCCTTACCGGTATCATCCAGGATGTCGGTTACCGCAACAAGGTACGGAATCCAGCCAAAATCGTCGGCAATAAACCGGGTAAGGGCATAACTGTAATTGGCGTCACCTACAACAATAGCAAAGCGCTGCAAATCAAGATCATTGTACAGCTCCGCGACATGCTCTACATAGGCGTAATACCATTCGGTTTCCCGTTGTACCACTGCTGCCAGGACGCTTGGCTCTATCGCAATATGCCTGGCAAGCTCTGCTAAAAACGCCTGGGTCGCAGTAGGGCCAATCGGTAACGGAATATTAACAAACGGTATTCCATGAATTTCTTCAAATGCCTGAGCTGCGCCCAAGCCGTGCACATCAGACAATACAACATTTAAGGCAGCCTGCGAAGAGGTTTTCAACGATGACAGTTTATCAAACGGGCTGAAAAAGGTGTTCACCTGTAATCCCAAATCTTCCAGTATCCGTTTCAATTCCAGCAGATTGCCTCGCCAGAATACATCCTGGGTGGGTATAACACCTAACAGGTTAATCTGATTGGCAACCTTAGCAAGCCCCTTTTCCACCACCTGGTCGATCAATGCCGCCAGAATCAAATCATAGCCACTGGCTGAATTACCTTTAAATCCGCCTGTTTCAGCAACTACCAGCGGCTTTCCCTCAGCCTGGAAGCGTCCGGCGATCGACTGAACATCATCCCCGATGATATCTGTCATGCAGCCGGTTATCACAGCATACAGATCTGCATCAATAATCGCCAGCGTGCTGTCGATCTGCTCGGCCAAACGGCTTTCACCACCGAAGATTACCTCTTTTTCCAGGATGTTGGTGCTTGGTGTAGCCCGCCCGTTGCAATAGCTGGTTCCCCAATACCCGCTGCCTGATTTCGCCGCGCCGTCAGCGGCCGAGGCGCAGCCGGGAGCTGAGTGTACAATCGCGACAGCCCGGTTGATTGCATTGATGGTTACCAGCGCACCGCCTAAAGCACATTGGTAACGCGGTTTTTCAATAAAATTACTGCTCATTGTACTGCCACCCCTTTTGCATCCTGGTTTATGAGCAGATTTTGCTCTGAAACCTGAATAGCATCCAGAACCTTAATAAAAGTGAATGGGTTTTGCTCATACCAGTCCGGTTTGTATGGATTTTGTGTGTTTTTCGCCAGATTCCTGTTAAAGGAGAAGTTCCTAAGGACCCTGGCCGCTTTTTTTGCTACTGAATAGAAGCCCTGATAGCCAATATAGCTGTCAAAGATTCTAAATATAGTTACTGTAGGCAGCCCCAGTTTAGCCGCCCAGATATTATCAGTTACGTGACCGATAAACAAGTCAGGTTTAGTCTTTTGTAAAAGGTTGGTCAGTTCAAATGGCTGAAAATTGGCGATATCGACAGCAAAGTTTTTACCGTTTTGCTTCTGCACCAGCTTTTCATAGTAGTCTTTGCCAAAGTGATCATGATGGTAGGAGCGGACCCCAACAACCTCCATGCCCAGTTCCTGGAACAATGCACCAGTCACCAGGGCCCTGAACTCACCGGCACTTAAGAATACCGACTTGCCATTCAAAGCAGGCTGATATTTGGCTACCGCCTGCCAAACCTTCTTTTCTTCAGCTGCAATAACTGCTTCGGCTTGCTTTTCCAAGCCAAAATGACCGGCAATATCAAGCAGCCAGGTTCTGGTATTTTCCAGACCTATCGGCATATCTTTCAGGACATAAGGCACGCCATATTCTTTGTACAGATAATCGATGAAATAATCATCATGGGTGGGACAGACACTGATAGTCAGATCGGCCTGAGTCATATTGCGAATATCTTCCCGGGTAGCGAAATTGGGGCCAATAGTAACATCAATACCGATCGCATTAAGCAAACGGGTGATTTCGTCCTCATCAGGCTTACCAACAGAGGCCAGATTGATCACATTGACTAATGGCCGTTGACGCTTGTTTTCCGGGCTCCGCCGCGGTGGCCGTCCTTCCTTATCACTTTCGATAAAACCATGGACAATGGCGTGAAATGCCACATCATACCCTGTTGCCCACACCTTGGTTTTAAAGCCCTCGCAATAAGCGGCAAGCACTGGAATATCCAGTTTATCTCTCACCCGGTCGATTACACTGGCGACATCATCACCAATAATCGAAGGGGTGCAGGTCTGGAACACCACAATGGATTTAGGTGAATAGCGTTCATAGGTTTCAAGGATGGCATTCTCCAGCTTTTCCTCGCCGCCATGAACAACGTCGCTTTCTGTTAAGTTAGTCGACACCCAGATCCCGTCCTGGGCGTTGGCATTGCCTTTTTGTACGTTTCGCAACCGGATGCCGATGACAGTGCTGATACCATTAGCTGCACAGCCGATAGCGCCATGAACAACCACCGCCGTATCCGGCAAAGTCAGCAGCATACCCATCGTTGGCAGCAACTGACACAACCCTGATTGTGAAAAAGCCCGTTCCTGATTCTTCAGGCACCCTCTATTCTCGCCTTTCAAGCCGCAGGCTGTACCGCCATAGGCGATGCACGCCTCCAGCCTGCTCTCACGCCCTGGCACCACTTTATCTTCTAATAAACTCATCCTTTGAACCTCCTGTTATGTACAGCGGTGGAGCGTTGTTAACACACCACCCGACTGCGCCGCAAGCTTTCTTTTTTCAATCACCAACAAACTTTTCTTTCCAGCCTGTCAGGCGTTTTTCTAATGCGACAAGCAGATAATTAATGGTGACTCCAAGCAGCGACATGGTAATAATACCGGCATACATTTCCGGTACGGCATACCGTTCTTCAAAGTAAAAGATCATAAACCCCAGGCCGGCATTGGCGCCAATCATCTCGGCAGCCACCAGCACCAGAATAGAACTGGCCGCACTTAGCCTGACACCTGTTAATATTGAAGGCAGCGCTGCAGGTGCAATCACCTTATACAGCAATGTCAGCCTTGAGACACCCATAGAACGGGCAGCCTTTATCAATAGTGGGTCAGTATTTTTTACACCGGAAATGGTATTGAGCAGTGATGGCCAAATGGTACCCCAGATGATGATCGCCATTTTCGAAGCCTCACCTAATCCAAAAAACAGGAGGAAAACCGGGTACAACGCTAAAACAGAAGAATTCCGGCAGGCTTGCACCAGGGGATCAACCACTTCTTCAAGTTTGCTATACCACCCCATAAAAATCCCCAGTGGAATAGCGATCCCAATACCAACAAAGAAACCCGTAAATGAGCGGCTGATACTGATTGAAAAATGCCTGAATATTTCTCCGGAAACGACCATTCTAAATAAGCTTTGTATTACCTCACTAAATGGCGGCAGAAGAAAGGGATCAATTAACTCCAATCGCGGCGCGAGCTCCCATACCAGCAATACAAGAACAATACCAAACGTTTTTTCCAGTATGTTTACTACCGGGGCAAACGATAGGTTAGTTAACCATCCGGGTTTAGAGGCAGCCGCCTGCTTATTCTGATAAACCCTGCGAAAATTATTAATTACGTGTTCAATCATCCAACCCGCACCTCCTTAAAATGATTTTAAATTTTTATCAAAAACCGGAAAAAACAAAAAGGCCGGAAACGCCCGCTTTGCGTCTCCAGCTTATTTACCGGTCAACCCATACAATTTCCCGCTATTCTATTAATACCGTAATTACCGGTAAAACAGTTTTGCACACGTCTCTTAATTTTCCATCTCCTTTCCTAAAATTATAAAAGGCCAAGGTTCACCAAAATGAACCTTGGCCTTCAGTTTCTTAACTGATCAGCACAGCATTGTAATAAAATCAAATAATTTACTTATCTGTAATGGTAATTATAATATCATATCACACCATCTCTGTCAACGGGAAAAGCCTCTATGATTTCCACCTCTCTGTTCCGCCCTACTATTTTTGCTATAAACCGGCAATTATTATAAAATAAGACTAAAATAAGCAAAGAGGTGCACATCTATGTCTTTTTGGCTGGCTAAAACAGAACCTGAGACTTTTAGTTATTTCGACCTTGAACGTCTAAAAAAAGATATGTGGGATGGTGTTCGCAATTTTACTGCCGCTAAACATATAAAAGCCATGCAGCCTGGCGACCTGATTCTGATTTATCACTCCGGCAAGGAAAAAGCGATTGTTGGCGTAGCCGAGGCCGTCTCCGAACCTTATCCTGACCCCACAGCAGCCGATCCCCGTTTTTACACCATTGACATTATACCCCGCTATCGCCTGGCTCATCCTGTCACCCTGCGCGAAATCAAAGCCGGTTCCGCCTTTGCCGACTGGGAACTGGTTCGCCAGTCCCGCCTCTCTGTCATGCCTGTTTCTGAAAGCCATTGGCAGCTTATTATGGAATTGGCCGGTCAGGCCTAATCTGTCACTGGTCTAAATTGCGGCAATAGTTCTGATGTCTTCACTGCCGCAGGAATTCGGCAATCAAAGAAGCAAAATATACGTCCCCGTCTTAGTAAATCTGTCTAGTTTTCTGTTGACAATCCAACATTTCTAAAGTAATCAGAAGTAGAAAACTAAGCGACGGCAATAAAAAATCCGCCTTCATTCATTGAGAAGGCGGCATATACGACCGTTCAAGCAAAAGGTAAAATACTCACTTTTATGGAAGAATATGCCATAATAGGCGTAACAGGTTGCTCGGGGGACGGTTAGCCCCTTCCTTTTCAGGAAGGGGGTGGTAGGATGACTGTTTATGAAGCATTGACATTTGCTGTCGCATTTGCCACGCTCATGGTACTGGTCATAAGCCAAAAGAAATAACCGCCCCTGTCCTCAAATAGCGGCGGTTATTTCAATAACTTACGTTTGGGCTAACCGTTTTCCCGGTTAGACAACCTGTGGGGCTG
>JAQSXM010000223.1 GCA_029256645.1 Sporomusa sp.
AAGCCAAACTGACGGCCTTAGCCGTAAATCTTAAAAGGATAGCAGCACTCCTATCCTTTTGTGGTCATGCGTTTGGGAAACAGATAGTCAATTTTGCAGTCTATCGCAGATTGGCTCCGATTTTTACTCAAGGTTAGCTAAAAAACAGGGATATATCAGTGGTTTCGAACCGTCCCCGCGAGTCACTTTGGGTTTATTATATAGAGGATTGCCAATATGACTGGCTGATGCATAAGATAGATGAAGAGTGATCTGCGTCCTAACCAGCTAAGCCAGCGGACTGGTGGGTGGTTAGCCGCTGAAGGCCACAGTGATCGTTTGTCAGGATACAACAGTTTCCCAATGGCCATGCCGAAGAGGATGATGCCTAGCCACGGCAATAGCGGATAATAATCAAGCGAGGTAAATCCGGGTGGTTTGATACCAAAGGGTACCAGGAAGGCAGTTGTTGACGTTATCTGAGAAAAGCTGTTGCCGACAGCAATGATTGATAAGCCTGCTAGGATGAGCGGCAGTGCGCTGCGTTGGTTCAAGAACGGGGTGGCAAGCATACCAACACCGAGCAGATGCAGAATACCAAACCGGATATACACGGCAGGGCTGTAGAGATAGGTAATGACCGTAATGAACAGCCCTGTACCAAAGACAATAAGTCCGCGGCGTACTGGCTGGTGACTAAAGATATTGCTTATGCCTGATACCAGCATGAATAATACTGCAGAGGCTTTACCCTCGTAGTACCAAAATCCGTCCAGATAATCAAGCGGCCAGCCATAATAGAAAGCCAAATCAAATACGGTATGAAAAATGATCATTAAGAGGATGGCTATTCCCCGCAATAAATCGAGTTCAGCAAGTCGGACAGCTTCAGACAAGGGTAACGGCCTCCTTGGTGATGATGTAGTAACTCAACATATATTAACAATAAATTACAATTAGGTTGCCGTCAAGTAAGCGATGTAAATCTTGGACTGAGTTTTTAAAAGTTTTGTAGTCGGTAATGTTTACGCTAGTTTTGTGATACACTAGGATACTAGTGACTTAGGCATGCCCCAGAAGCTGGTTTTAATGAATTTTAGAACTGCTACAGCTTGCAGGAATACCAGCGCCGAAAGGGAATATACTACCAAAGACAGGCTTTGGCTCATTGAATCAAGGCTTATTGACAGGGCGGTGCTTGTTTTGAAAGATATTTATCTTATATTATTATCTGTTTTTCTTGGCGCTGTTGGGCAAGTGGCTTTTAAGTATGGCGCTACGCATATTCCTGACACAGGTTCGGTCATGGAAAAGGTGATAGCCGCCTGGCCTATTACTGTAGGCTTGGCTGTGTATGGTGTGAGTACGCTGCTGTGGATTTATGCGTTACGCACCGTCGAACTAAGTTATGCATACCCACTCATAAGCTTAGGATATATACTGGTTTTTATAGCATCATACTTTCTATTTCATGAGGCCATTGGACTGCTCAGAATGGGTGGTCTGGTCTTAATATTGAGCGGTATTGTATTAGTAGCTAACTCGTAATATTAGTACTAAATTAACCGAATCTTAACATTTCACTACAATTAGTTAACAAAGCTCAAAGGTATATGCTATAATCAGTTTGAATCCGACAAATTGAGGAGGCTAAGTATGGGATTTGGCTTAAAGCCCCGTGAAGAAAAGTTTTATGGTTATCTTCTGGCAAATACTCAACTTATTCGGGATGCTGCCGAAGTCTTACAAGAGGCGTTAAACAAAGATGGAGACTTGTTTGAATTAATGGCTCAGATAGATGACCTGGAGAAACAGGCCGACGAGAATACGGCTAAGATTGTCGGCTTGTTACACAAGACATTTATTACGCCCCTTGACCGTGAAGACATCTATAGCATTGCTCACAAACTTGATGATGTTATAGACTGTATGCAGGGCACGATTGAACGCATGGAGCTCTATAATGCCGGTGCAGCATCAGAAGGTGCCAAGGCTCTTGCCGAATTGGTAGGTAAAAGCGCTAAGCAGATTGACAAAGCGTTCAGTCATTTGCCTGAGATTAAAAAACAAAAAGACAAACTGGAAGAGCGCTGTGCCCGGATCATTGAGTATGAGTCTCAGGGAGACCGGCTGTACAGGCAGGAGATGGCCAAACTGTTCAGAGAGTGCAACGACCCTATTGAAATAATCAAATGGAAAGAAATCCTGCTGCATTTGGAAGAGACCCTTGATATCTGTGAAGATATCGCCAATTTATTAAAGGGAGTCATCGTAAAGTATGCCTGATATGACGCTGGTCTATGTCGTGGTCTTTTTTGCGTTGGCGTTTGACTATATCAACGGTTTTCATGATACAGCTAACGCGATTGCCACATCGGTATCTACCCGGGCTTTAAACCCGCAGTTTGCTGTAGTTTTGGCTGCAACACTTAATTTTGCCGGGGCGCTCTACAGCACCGGAGTCGCCAAAACAATTGGCGGTGATCTTGTAAAATCGGCTTCTTTAGTAAGCCAGCCTGTGATTATCTCGGCCTTATTCGGTGCTATTGTCTGGAATTTGATTACATGGTGGATTGGTATTCCAAGCAGTTCTTCCCATGCGCTTGTCGGTGGTGTTTTGGGGGCGGTAATGGTAGGTGCGGGTTTTGACGCCATTAACCTTGCCGGTGTTGAAAAGATTATCCTGTCACTTGTATTGTCACCACTCATTGCGATGGCCGGTGGATACATTATCATGATTGCCATGATGTGGATCTTCGGACGGCAAGAGCCGGGGAAACTTAATACCGGGTTCAAAAAAATGCAGCTATTATCTGCCAGCCTGATGTCTTTCTCCCATGGCTCCAATGATGCGCAAAAAGCCATGGGTATTATTACGCTGGCTCTGTTGAGCTCGGGACATATTGAATCGCTGGAAGTACCCCTGTGGGCAAAAATAGCCTGCGCCACGGCTATGGGCCTGGGTACGGCAGCTGGTGGTTGGAAGATTATTAAGACTATGGGCGGCAAGATTGTTAAACTAGAGCCCATCAACGGTTTTGCTGCTGATATGAATTCGGCAATGGTCATTTTTGCAGCTACAAACCTGCACCTGCCAGTCAGTACTACCCATGTAGTATCTGGCTCAATCATGGGGGTTGGTTCTGCCAAACGGATTTCTGCTGTACGGTGGGGAGTGGCCCAGCAAATGCTTTTTGCCTGGATTCTGACCATTCCGTTCAGTGCAGTAACAAGCGCCCTAATGTATAAGTTTTTATCATTTTTTTTGTAGTTATCAGGCGCAGAACCGATGAGTAGGTGAGTATGACTTAGCATAAAAAGCAGGAATCTAATGCTTAAGTCCGAATATTTCGCTTCAAATGAGAATACTGTAATGGCGGATCTGGAAAAGTAAACAGCTAAAAAAGCGGGCTAAATAAATTGAGCATTGGGTACTGCTCAGAGTGCAGTTGTCTTGCAGTTGTTAATAGTAGCGGCCTTTGTTCTGCTTGCACACCCGGGAAATGAATGAAGCTGACCGGGTATTTCATTATTTACGGCAACGCACTGCCAGAGTATCAGTAGACCAGATAGCTACGGAAGCCGGTGTAAAACGCCAAACAGTCATGAGCATGCTAAAACGCGGCTGGTTTTTAGGAACAATGTGGCATGCCAATTGTCGATGGCCACTTGTGCTCTTATTGTGTCTACGATATCAGACAGGAAATGAAGCGGATTGGCTGGTGGACTCTGGGAAGAAGAGATGCTGATAGTGGACGTTTTACCTATAATGGATTGGATAAACAGAATAATGGGAATGGGTTTTACAGCAAAAAAAACCATAGCTTAAAGGCAGCAGCTCCGGCATACGCAAGGGCTGCTTTTTGTATACCAATTTGCCTGGGCATTTTAATGTGTTCCTGCAATTAAGTTCATAAATGTGTGGGCTGCCACTGGCAACGGGACAGTGCTGTTTGTAACAGCACCAAGATAACGTGGTGGGATATTCTCTTGGATAGTTAAAAGAAACAGATTATCTTGCGCCAATTGAGTGGTAATATACTCTTTAGGCGCGAAAGCAATACCTAATCCGATCTGGGCTAAATCTATTAATAAATCGATACTGCCGATTTCTATTTCGGGTGTTATAGATACCTGATATTGCTTTAGCATCGCATCAAAGTAACTGCGGGTAACAGTATTTTTTTCCAGAACAAGAATTGGGTAGTTCTCCAAATCTTTTAGGGAAAGGTTTAGTTTTTGCAGTTCCAGGTAATCCCTGCCAGCCACAAAGACGTCATGGATTACATCAAGTCTTGTGATTGAAAGTTTACTATCATGTTCACCAGGGTGAAGCTGTTCGTGATGCAAATTAACAAAACTGATATCTACCAGGCCTTTGCGGACAAGATCAGTACATACCGGCGACGTCCGGTTGGTGATGTTGATTTTAATAAAGGGATACAACTCATTAAATTGTTTTAGATAAGATAGTAAATAATATCTGCACAGGGTGTCGCTGGCAGCAATCCTAAGTTCGCCTCTCGTCAGGGAATGAATATCCTGGATATTACGTTCGCCTGTCTTAATGAACTGATAAGCTTGCTCGACGAAGGGAAATAACATGGTTCCTTCTGGGGTGAGTTTCACCTGCTTGGTGGTACGCGAGAACAGACGGCTGTTGAGCTTATCCTCTAGTAAGCGAATGGCTTGGCTAACGGCAGACTGGGATATGTGAAGCTGAGTTGAGGCTTCTGAGAAACTTAGTGTTTTAGCTACATGGTAAAAGACCTTATAGAGCTCAAAACTAACATCCATTTATAATCACTCCTTATTAGTTGGATAATTAATATTAATTTTTATTATTAATTATATTGTGCTACGATAGTCATGTAAAGTTAAATACAGGGGGCGGATTATTTGAAATTAGCTACAAAAAATGCAGTACGTCGTATATTTGTTGAAAAGAAACCCGGATTTCAGGTTGAAGCGACAGGTATTTATTCAGATCTTAAAGAAAATTTAGGGATAAATGGGCTAACCGCAGTTAGAATGCTGCACCGCTATGACATTACTGGTTTAACCGATCAAGAATTTACGGACGCTATTCATACCATTTTTTCCGAACCACCTGTAGATGTTGTCTATTTTGAAAATATTGAAAGCAAAGAGACTGATCGGTTCTTTGCCATAGAATATTTGCCAGGACAGTATGACCAAAGAGCAGACTGGGCGGCACAAAGCGTACAGATTTTAACGCAACAGGAACCGCCGACAGTGAACACCGCCAAATTGATCATTCTTGAAGGCGATATTAGTGAGCAGGAATTAATAAGAATTAAATCTTATTGTATTAATCCGGTTGAAGCACGAGAGGCATCTCTTGCTAAACCGGAGTCATTAAATATGCTGGTCAATATACCTGGCGACGTAGCCATATTGAGCGGTTTTATTACAAAGACTGCACAAGACCTGAAGGATTTTATGACGACGCAAGGGCTGTCAATGAGCTTTGAGGATTTGACCTATTGCCAGCAATACTTTAGGGAGACTGAGCGCCGGGACCCGAGTATTACCGAGATAAAGGTTATTGATACGTATTGGTCAGATCACTGCCGGCATACGACGTTTCTAACGGCAGTTCAGGCTGTTTCGATTGCAGAAGGCAAGTTTACTAAACCGGTCAAAGCTGCCTATGCGGAATACTTAAAGTCCCGGTCTTTGGTTTATGCCGACAAGGTGAAGGATGTCAGTCTGATGGATATAGCCACCTTGGCAATGAAAGAACTGAAACTCCAAGGGAAGCTAACTGACCTGGATGAATCGGAAGAAATAAATGCCTGCAGTATTATTGTCCATGCCGATATCGATGGCCAGACTGAAGAGTGGCTGGTGATGTTTAAAAATGAGACCCATAACCATCCTACGGAGATTGAACCATTTGGGGGAGCGGCTACTTGTCTGGGCGGCTGCATCCGTGATCCACTGTCAGGCCGTTCCTACGCCTATCAGGCCATGCGTGTCACTGGTAGCGGTGATCCTCGTGCTGCTTTAGAAGCAACGTTGCCTGGCAAGCTCTCCCAGCGAAAAATAACCACAAGTGCGGCAGCAGGGTACAGCTCCTACGGTAACCAAATTGGACTGGCAACAGGCCAGGTGACCGAAATCTATGATCAGGGGTATATTGCTAAACGAATGGAGATTGGGGCT
>JAQSXM010000224.1 GCA_029256645.1 Sporomusa sp.
CACCGCACCCCACAAGGCGATGCCGGCACCGGTACTGGCAAATAGATCGGTATTGCTATAGGTCATACCGACAAGCAGCAGACAAAACACAGCTGCCAGAACTCCGGCCTTTTTTGCTGCATTCCGGGCTCGTTCCACCATGTCACCCTCAGTCTTAAGCGTCAGGTACAGGGCCCCATGGAAGGTGAATACCAGGAAGAAGGCAATGCCGCCTACCAGGGTATACGGGCTAAGTAGATCGAAAAACGTCCCGACGTACTGCATCTTGGCATTAATGGGGACCCCCTTAATCAGGTTAGTTACAGCGACGCCCCACAGTAGAGCCGGTATGGCGCTGCCAATAAAAATCATCCAATCCCAGGTAGAGCGCCAGGCCTGATTCTCATCTTTGCTTCTAAACTCAAAGGCAACCCCTCGGACAATAAGCGCCATCAGCATTAAAAATAGCGCCAGATAGAATCCACTAAACAACGTTGCATATACGTGCGGAAAGGCAGCAAACATAGCCCCGCCGGCTGTAATCATCCACACCTCATTGCCATCCCATACCGGGCCGATGGTATTGATAATTACCCGGCGCTCAGTATCATTTTTCCCTAGAAAGGGAAGCAAAATCCCGACACCGTAATCAAACCCCTCCAGAAAGAAAAAACCGATAAAGAGAACCGTGAGTAGAATAAACCACAGTACACTTAGCTCCATAATGCCGCCCCCTTCGTTACCGGTTTGTTGGGCTGAGCCGTTGTTACGTCAGGCCCCTTACGGACAAATTTCTGTACAAGATAGACTGCTGCTGCTGCCAGCAAGGCGTATACCAGGGTAAAGCCGATAAGGGAAATCCAGATACTGATTGCGCCAACTGACGGTGACACAGCCTGCTCCACCCGTTGCAGCCCAAACACAATCCACGGCTGACGGCCACCCTCAGTAACAAACCAGCCTGTCGAATTAGCGATATAAGGGAGCGGCAAGCTCCATAGCACTGCCTTTAGCAGGTATGGCCTGGCTTCTAGCTGGCCGCGCCACCAGAAGAATCCGGCAGCCAGTACGATAAGCATCATTACAGTGCCTGCAGCCACCATAATTCTAAAACTCCAGAATACCGGCGTAACCGCCGGCACATAGTTGCCTGGTCCATATTTTGTGATGTATTCTTTTTCAATATCCTTAATGCCTTTTATTTCGGTATTAGGATTATTGTTTGCCAGTATTGACAACATGGCAGGAATTTTCAGCTCGGCTGTATTGGTCTTATTTTGTTCGTCAATGATTGCGGCTACAGCGAAAGGGGCTGGGTTAGCAGTTTCCCACAATGCTTCAGCAGCCGCCAGCTTCATGGGTTGTGCCTTAGCCATAAACTGAGTCTGGGCATGGCCGCTGCCCATTAAGAGAAACAGGCTGATTGTCGTCCAGATAAGCCCTATTTTGAATGAAGCCCGGAAAAAATCTAAATGAGTTTTTTGGATAAGATGATAGGCACTGATGGCTAATACGAAGAAACCAGCAGTCACCAGACCTGACAAAACAGTATGCGGAAACTGGTAAAGCACATATGGGTTAGTAATAAGTGCAACAAAATCGGTCATTTCAGCCCTGCCATTATTAATGACATAGCCGACAGGCGACTGCATAAAAGAGTTAGCTGTCAAAATCCAGAAAGCCGACAAATTGGTCGCCAGCGCTACAATCCAGATGCTAACAGCATGCAATACTTTAGGGATACGGTCCCAGCCAAAAATCCAGAGACCAATGAATATTGACTCAAGGTAGAACGCAGTAAGCGCTTCCAAAGCGAGCGGTGCCCCAAAAATATCGCCCATAAACCGGGCATACTCAGACCAGTTCATACCGAAATGAAATTCCTGAACAATACCTGTGACCACACCCATAGCAAAGTTGATGAGGAAAAGTTTTCCCCAGAACTTAGTCTGCTGCTTATACATTTCATTACCGGTGCGGACATAGATAGTTTCCAGAATAGCTACAATGAGTGACAGTCCAATTGTCAACGGCACAAAGAGAAAATGATAGATTGTCGTTATCCCAAACTGCCAGCGGGATAAAATTAGCTCTTCCATTTGCCTACCCCCTAATAGAATTATTTGCTTTAGCAGCCAGGGCTGCAAAAGTAACACTGGATAAATCAGCGGCCAGCCGGTCCTGAACGCCGGCTAGGGCCTGATGCACAGGACACTCCTGATCGCAAACCCGATTACACGCTTTGCGGTCAACCAGACAGCGATGAATACCAAGCGGACCTTCCATGGCGACAATAACATCATACAGCGTAATCTCTTCAGCTGCTTTTGTCAGGGCAAACCCACCCTCTACGCCACGGTATGATTTTACCAGCCCGCCAGCAGCCAGCATTCGCATGATCTTTTGGAGAAACCGGGGAGGAATGCGTTGTCGATCAGCAATAACGACACCACTTGTCACCTCCCCCAGCGGCAGTGCGGCCAGATACAGTACTACCCGAAATGCATAATCAGTGGCCTGGTTCAACTGCACAGCGGCACCACCTTCTAGTTGTCATAATAAATCAATACTGAACTGGTATAGTATTAATTTCATTGTACTGCCAAAGCCCAGATTCTGTCAATAGATATTCGTTAGAAGATTCTATTAAAAGAAAACAATTCGCCAGTGAGTTTTTCATTACTCACTGCGAATTGCCGATAAAGAGCCTTAGCTCCGTCCGCCAGCTTTAGTCCAGCCTGCCAGCCGCTCAGCCGCCGCATCTGTTAGCATCCCGGGCATTAACCGCCAGCCCCAGTTCCCCCCCACGGTACCTGGTGTATTCATCCGCGCCCGGCCATCCAGACCAAGTACATCCTGCAGGGGAATAATAACCGTGTTGGCCTTGCTGAGATAGGTTAGCCTGACAAGTTGTTCGCACACGCCGGTTTCGCTCCAATCACTGCCCAAGTCCAGCCGTCGTAGATGTTCCAGCACAATATGCTTGAGATGAGGTTCAGTGGTATCAAGCTTTTGATACCACCCCAGCAGTGTATCATTATCATGGGTGCCGGTGTAGGCAATCGTATTATAGCCGGTATTATGGGGAAAATCCGGTGCCGACCAGCCATCGCCAAAACTAAATGGCAGCACTTTCATCCCAGGATAGCCAAACCGGTGTTTAAGCCTGTTCACGCCTGGGGTGATTACCCCTAAATCCTCAGCTACCAGCGGTAGTTTACCCAGGTACTTCTCCATCACGGCGAAAAACTCAGAGCCCGGCCCAGCTACCCAGCGACCATTAACTGCCGTTAATTCACCGGCAGGGATCTCCCAGTAAGCCTCAAATCCGCGGAAATGGTCGATCCGAATAACATCAACAAATTGCAGCAGCACGTTCAGGCGTTGCCGCCACCAGTGGTAATCATCTTTCTCCATCTCAGCCCATTTATAAAGCGGGTTACCCCACAGTTGTCCAGTACTGCTGAAATAATCGGGAGGTACACCAGCTACTTTGAAGGGGCTGCCGGCAGCGTCCAATTCAAATAATTGAGGATTAGCCCAAACATCGGCGCTATCATGAGCGACAAACAGTGGCAAATCACCAAACAGGCGTATACCCCGGTCATTAGCATATTTCTTAAGTTCTTGCCACTGCTGACAAAAGACAAACTGTAAAAACATCTGGTACTCAATCTCTTCATCAAGCACCTGGCGATAATAGTCCATCGCAGCGGCTTCCCGCCAGCTGATGTCAATACCCCACTCATTCCAGGATAAACCGCAGAAATGTTTTTTAAGAGCAACAAATAACGTATAGTCGCTTAACCAGCCGGCTGTTTCATTAAGAAAGGTCTGATATGCTTCGCTCTTTTCCTGATGCCGGAAGCGATCAAAAGCCATCCGGAATATTTTTTCCTTCCAAAGTTTTACCCGGGGAAAGTCAATATCATAATTATCTTGATTCCTAAAAGCAGTAACTGGCAGCTCATCTGCTTTTAACCAGCCTGCTGCAACCAGCTTTTCGGGGGCAATAAGCAGCGGATTACCAGCAAATGCAGACAGGCATTGGTAAGGCGACTCACCAAACCCAACCGGATTAAGCGGCAGAAACTGCCATAACCGCTGCCCTGCCTTAGCCAGGAAATCTACAAACCTATAAGCCTCCTGTCCTAAATCGCCAATGCCAAACGGCGACGGCAGCGAGGTCGGATGCAGCAGCACACCACTAATTCGCTTATTCTCATTGCCAACCGGAGCCACTTGCCCCAGCAACAGCCGGCCTGAAAGTGGCGGCAGTGTCAGTTCCAGCTGACCATTATTGGGCAAGCTCATTAGTTCACCGGACAAAGCATCAATCACATAGTCCTGATCAGCAAACCAGGTATGGGCGTCAATATTGATGCCGGCTTGCGCCTTGGTGTTGCGGTTAAAAACAACAACAGCTGTATTATCTGCTTCAAGGTCGCCGAATACATCCTTACCGCCCCGGATACGCCGCACATAGCCATACACATCACCCTCAGCCATTAACGGCAGCCACTCCCCGGTTCTAAGCACAGGGTATTGTCGCCGCAAACCGGTAAGCTGTTTGCACCAGGCCAGCAACCCCTGATCTTCCCGCCCCCAGGGATAGGTCCGGCGATTTAGGGGGTCGGTGTAGCCTTCGACGCCAGCCTCATCCCCATAGTAAATACAGGGCGCCCCCGGGAAGGTCATTTGCCACAGCATCACAAGCTTGAGCCGGGCCAGTCCTAGAACGCGCGCTTCAGGCGAAAGCCGGTACTTAAAGGCTGCAATCTTACTTTGCGAGTCCTCAGACGGTGCTTCACCGAGCAGCGTCAGAATCCGTGGTACGTCATGACTGCCAATAATATTCAGGTTGGCATAGAAGTTTTCTTTAGGATAATTCTCAAATAGGCTAAATAGGGCGCGGTGTACCGCCTGAGCATCACGCCATCCCAGCATAAAATCAAGAACTAATTTTCTAAATGGATAATTCATAACCGAGTCTAGTTCCGTGCCGTTAAAATACTGGCGGAGATAACCATAGGCCACTTTATGTGATGCATCCTCCCACACTTCACCAATCAGAACAGCATCAGGATCAGTCGCTTTTAGCGTCTGATAGAACTTCTTTAAAAAAGCTTCCGGCAATTCATCGGCAACGTCCATCCGCCAGCCTTTTATACCCAGCTTGAGCCATTGTCTAAGCACACTGTCAGCGCCGTCAATAATAAAGCTTTGATAGGATGGATCGGTTTCATTGACGTTAGGTAACGTGCCAATCCCCCACCAGGATTCGAACTTATCCGGATAATCAGTAAACTTATACCAGGAGTAATAGGGAGACTCCGGGGACTGATAGGCCCCCACACTCTCATAGTTGTTATCCTGGTTAAAATAGATACTGTCACTGCCAGTATGACTAAACACCCCATCAAGGATAACAGCAATACCGCGTTCCTTAGCCATGGTGCACAATTCAGCCAACAGCTTATTATCACCAAACATCGGATCAATTGTCTTGTAATCTGCCGTGTCATACTTGTGGTTAGAGGGTGACGCAAACACCGGATTAAAGTAAATCGCGGTTATACCCAGTTCCTCAAGGTATGGCAGCTTAGCAATCACACCAGCCAGGTTGCCGCCAAAGAAATCATACGCCAGGATAGCCCCGGTATCCATATCCCGGGTGTAGACCGGGGTGTCCTGCCAGTCAGCATGAAGCAGACTGCCCGGGCGTGGATTCAGAAATCCCCCTTGTGGCAGACCATTATAAAACCGGTCAACAAAAATCTGATAGACAATCGCATGTTTAAACCAATGAGGCGTAACCGCCCCTGGATGATAGGTGCTGATTTGATACGACGGCGGTGGGGAGTCAAGAATACGCCCCACGCCGCCGGTCTCTTCCGCGTTATTTCCATAATAAAAGGTTTGACCGCCTTGTCTGACAATAAAATAATACCAAATAACACCAGGCACATCTGCTGCGACAATCTCAGCCTGATAAAGATGCTGGCCCCCCTGATCCTGAACAAGGCGCATATCGGTTATCGTTTCACCAAACCCCTCTTGCCACTGCCGGAGGGTTACCGACTCCACCGGTGGTACACGATAATGCTGAGGTGTGGCAATAAGCAGTCTTAAGGTTACCTCAGTATGACAAGAAACAGCCCCAAAGGGGCTG
>JAQSXM010000225.1 GCA_029256645.1 Sporomusa sp.
AAATAAAAAGGACGCCACGAGGGCGTCCTTTTGTTGCGGAATGCTTATTAGAATTTAACGTTGATAGCCGCTTGGGTACGGGCGCCGCCATCAAGTTCAATACCGTTTTGGTTTTCGAAGTCTTGGTATTTGAGGTTCAGAGTAGTGTTTTTAGCGAGTGCGCGGTCATAGCGTACTTCAAGACCTTTGTAGCCATCGGTTTCGCTCTTGAAGTTCTGGATATCATTTTGGATGTTGGAGAACGGTGAGTTAGCACCGGCTTCTACGTCACGATACAGGGCAGTCAGGCCAAGTTTGTTGAATTTAAGACCATAAGCAGCTGCATTGGCATCTACTGAGCCATTATCGAAATTGTAGAATTCGCCAAGGGCAGTTACGCTGTTAGTCAATTTAATTCCAACATTGGCACCATATACATCGGTTTCGTTATTTGTGCCATCATCATAGTTAGCATAATCGGCAGTGATATTAGCAGCACCAAGATTCATGCCATATTCAGCACCATAGATTTTAGTAGTGTCTTTCAGGTTACCAGCATACACTTTCAGGTTGCCTGCTTGAGAAGCAAGACCAGTCATAGCCGAGTCATGCAGGAAGCCATTGCCAAGTACGAGATCTTGACGGCCAATGGTGTTAGTCAGGCCAAGAGCATCGAAGGTTACGTTGGCAGTGTCCAGTTTAACGCTGCTTTGGTTATCGCCAGAGAAGTCGTTATCATAGTTCAGATTGCCGCTAGTCATACGGGCATTGAATTTCAGGTTGTTGTTGATTTTTCCGTCAAAGCTTACACGGGCACGGAAGTCAGTGTTGTCAAAGCTGTCGGCGTTGCCATAACGAACACGGGCATCACCAGAGATTTTAACCATTTTGTCCACTTTTTGGTCAAGGGCTTCTACTTTTACGCCCATTTCAGTCAACTCAGCAGCGAATTCTTTGGACAGTTGATCAACAATTTCTTTTTGATCATTGTTCAGGTTTTTTTGCATGGCAGTAGCAATCATGGAAGCCATTTCGTAACGGGAAACAGTTTTGTCACCTTTAAAGGTGCCATCGCCGTAGCCTGTGATCACACCGGCTTGAGCAAGCTTGCCAACAGCGTCATAAGCCCAGTGTTTTGCAGGCACATCGGAAAACGGATTAGCAAAAGCCGGTACGGCAAATGCTACAGTAAGAGCAGTGGTAACTGCTACTTTAAGAAGTTTCTTGTTCATTCGAGATATCCCCCTTGAAATATATATTTTACATTCGCGGGTGTCGCCACCGACATATCAGGAGGTCTACCCGTTCAGGGGGGATGGTTTCGAATGAGTATCCACGTTTCCTCAATCTCTTGCCTTCCTCTCCGCAGGGCTTATTCTTGATATGCACCTGCCGCATTCCGCAGGTTTATGTTAACATAATTTCGACACAGTTGCAAGAATTCCTCTTTTATAACAACATGTAGTTTTTGGTAAAACTCTTGTTATATAAGCATTAATTAGATAAAACAACTGCATCTTGAGTTCGTTATGCACTTTACATAACTAAACTTCATGTTAAACTATATTCTGCAAAAAAAGAAGGAATCCTGCTTGATAAGCAGGATTCCTGACCGGTATATTCTGTCAATTTTCAAAAGACACTTTTAATGCGAATCTCGATTTGCAGCGGGCCGGCCGTATAGGTGTCGGCTTTGGCCTCTGCAGTAAGCTCTATCTTGCCATTGTAGCGTTTGACTCTGTTAACAACCTCAAATAGCTGAGAGCCGCTCATGCTGCCTACTGTGCCCTGGATGGGGTCAGGCAGGATGCCCTGGGTAACAGCAGCGGCATTGACCTTCTGCAGGAAAAGCATGACGGTTTCCTCGGCCTGCTGGGCGTTGCCGGGAGCGGTAACAACCTCGCGGTATACTACCCCGCCTTTATTATAAACAAGGTGGTTGGGATACAGCTCCAGGCGACCGATTACCGGTTCACCATAGACGGTGTTGCCCACAGTGGAGATACGGACAATGACTGGTTGGTTGGTTCCGGAAATTAACGCTGCTGCCTGGTCAAACTCGGAGCGGGCAATCCATAATATCTCAAGCTTCTTATCGGCTACATCAAGTTTATTGAGAATTTGCACGTTGGTCTTGTATACTACCGCCCCCAGGGAGTTGGCGGTGTCCTCCGGTGACTTGCCACCCTCCACGACCGAGGTGGACAGTACTTCCCCGGTCCTGAATACGACGGTGCCTTCACGGACATTCTGGAGACCGTTTTTCAGACTGACAGTCAGGTCATTCAAGCGGTCAACATCGCTCTGAAGCGCAGTCTTAACTGTGGTTAACTCGTTCATCTTGGTGTTCAGACCGGCAATACGGCTGTCCAGTTCTGTTTTAGTTGCCTGCAGGTTCTTAATATCTTTCTGGTATTTGGTCAAGTCCTTCTGCGCCAGCGAGTAATCGGACTGCAGACGGCTTAACGCAGCAGCGGCCTTGTCCCGCTCGGCAGTGACCTCATCAAGTTCTGCTATACTCTGCGCCAGGCGTTCGGCATTATCCTTAACCTTAGCAGTAATGGCCACATACTCGATTGTTTTGGTTTCAAGGTCAGCACGGCTGCGTTCAAGCTCACTTGATTTAGAATCGACTTCACTGTTTAGGGATACCAGTTCAGCTTTAAGCTCTTCCATGCCAAACAGTGCGGTACGGACGTCCCAGGATACGGCAGTCATAAAGCCTAGCGTAATTGCCGATATGAGAATACCGGTAACAATGGTCACAATAATTGAGGTATGCTTGGGTCTGAGGCCGAAAATACTGAGCTTCTTTTTTCCTACTTTGGTCCCTAGTTTGTCACCAATATACGCAATGGCGCCGCCCATAACAGCAATTATGGCAATAAGCACTACACCGTACATGGCTATCCCTCCTCTCTCCGGCAAATGAGACTATAGCTATCGCGATGCTTTATAGATCAAATATATGCCTGCCAGGGTACCGATGATGTTCGGTATCCAGGCAGCAAGCAGCGGTGGAATTGCTCCTCCCTGTCCTAAGGCAGTGCATACTGTCAGAACAGCATAATACATGAAGATAATGATAATACTCAGCCCCAGGCCAATGGATGAGCTTGACCTGTTTGGAGACAACCCCAGGGGGGTACCAATCAGGGCAAAGACAAAACTGGCCATCGGAATAGCGATCCGCTGATACAGTTCTACTTCATAGTTGCTTGTTTTGGCATATTCCTTTTTCAAAACAGAAATATACTGCTTGAGTTCTGCCATCGACATCTCATCAGGCTTCTTTTGTTCCCGCGAGATATCAGTGGGATTTTTAGTAATCGGCATTACCTGCTCAGTAAATTTAAGGGTTCGTGTAACCCGGCCCTCTGTTGAAAGATCAGTGATTGTGCCATTATACATAATCCAGCGGTCAGCGGCCCACACTGCACTCTCAGCATTTTCTAACCTGACCAGCCGGCCGGCCTCAAATTCCTGAACAGAGACTTTACTCAGGGTATTGGTATCTGACATATAGTTTTGTGCATAGGTTAACCGTTCAATCTGGCCTGCTTTAACGTCTTTAACAACAATGTGTTCCTGTGACTTAGGCCGGGTATTTTTTTCGATCTCATAGCGCACAATGTTACTATAGCCGGCATTAGCTGCCGGCACTACTTCTTCGTTAAGGACAATCGCAGCACAACTGACTACTAAGGCAGTAATCATAACCGGAACAGCCAGCCGGTAAAAGCTGAGTCCCCCTGATCGCATGGCCGTGATTTCACTGGAACCTGATAACCGGCCAAAAGCCAGCAGTGCCGCCAACAGCATGGACATAGGAAAGGTTAAGACGATAATCCCTGGCAGGCTGTAGAAAAACAGCTTAGTTACCGTAAGGATCGATGCGCCGTATTTTGTTACATATTGAGCAATTCTAAACAGTGTGCTGGTGCCGATAAAAACACTGGAAAATGCGGCTATGCCGAAAAAGAATGGCCCCAACAGCTCTTTTAGAATGTATTTGTCAAGTATACGCATGAAATTCTCCTTACAGGCTGAAGTTGTTACCGAGATAATACTTTTTCGCGACCTCACTATTGGCAATTGTCTCACTGTCGCCGTCAATCAGGATTTGACCTTCGTTAAGAATATAGGCTTTATCAACAATACTGAGTGTTTCCCGGACGTTATGGTCGGTGATGAGCACCCCGATACCGCGTTCTTTCAGATAGCTGATAATGGCCTGAATATCAGATACAGCAATTGGATCAACACCGGCAAACGGTTCATCCAGAAGGATAAAGGCAGGATCTGTGGCCAGCGCCCGGGCAATCTCGACACGGCGGCGTTCACCGCCTGACAATTCCGAGCCCTGGCGTTTGCGAACATGGGTTACATGAAATTCTTCCAGCAGGCTTTCCATCTTGGCAGTGGCTTCAACCCGGGAAAGTTTAGTGGTTTCCAGAATGGCCAGCAGGTTATCCTCCACGGAAAGTTTGCGGAATATGGAGGCCTCCTGCGGCAGATAACCGATACCATAGCGGGAACGTTGGTACATCGGCATATTGGTTATTTCTTCGCCGTTAATAAAAATCTGGCCGCTGCTGGGACGCTCCAGACCGACAATCATATAAAACGTGGTTGTTTTACCTGCACCGTTGGCCCCAAGGAGACCAACGATTTGTCCCTGCTCGACCCGCAGGCTGACCCCATTGACCACATTGCGGGTTTTAAAGGTTTTTACTAAATCGCGGGTTTCGATATACATTATCGCAACATCCTCGCTACTATTAAGAGTTTAGCTCCCCTGGCGTCTTATTGCTGCGGGGTTATGATCAGTTTAGTACGCCCCTGGGCATCCATCGCTTTTTCGTCAAGACGCACGGTCAGGGTTTCCCCTGTCAGAACATTGCCGTCCTGAAGGGCACGGGCATTACCGCTTAAAATTACTTTACTCTGGCCTTTGGGATCACCATAGTAGGTTGCGGTATTGGCAGTTGCATCAAGTTTACGTGTCTGGCTGACAATATGCACAGAACCGGTACCGGTAGCACTGTTTTCAGGGATAAAGGCTTCAATTTTGTCAGCAGTCATAATACCGTCAGGCATCTCGATCCTGCCGTTCTCAGGTACTAGTGCATACTGAGTCTCTGAGAAATACTCGATCCTGGGGCCTGTAAGCCGCTGCTCCCCCTTTGTCAGGACTGCGTCCCCAAAGGCAATCAGATGGGTGTTATTTTTATAGGTCTTTACCTCGGCAGCAGTCAGCGTGGCGTCCTGGTTAACGGCACTTATGCCACCGGTGAGATACCCCTCCTGGCTTTTGGTATTGTACTCAGCCTGCGCACCGGTCATTACGGATTGACCTTGCGTAATACGAACACCACCGGTAGCAAGCATAATGCCACTGGCTGAGTCATACTCAATCGAGTCGGCCGCAATCTCCACAGGGGTTTTGGCTGCACTCTGCGGTGCTGCCAGGGCAGCCAGGCTGCCTGCGTTTAACGTAAATGCCAACGCCAGGGCAAGTACAGCCGGTGATGAAATAAATCTTAACTTTTTCATTCAGTCTTCCCTCCTGTGATTACCCGGGCCCTACCGAACACTTTGACTTTTTCCATATTGGCATCTGTCAGGATATTATCACCGGTAATAACGGTACCATTGCGGATCAGCGTAACACCGCCAGTGCCGGTAAAGCTCTTGGGTTCGCCGGACCACCGGGCTTCCGGGGCAGTAAATACTGCTCCATCACTGGCAGTAGCCTTGATGTCACCCTGCATCGAAATGTCGTGGGTCTTGGCATCAAGGACGGCCCGCTTGGCAATGATCTCCATTTTAGCGCCATTCTCCTGATAAAACACGCCTTTTAGGTTATTTAGATAAACTACTTTTCCAGTCGGTTCAGCCTCAATGGTATCAGCACTTAGTTCCCATAGTCGCTTTCCATCCTGCTCCTCAATAATGGAGCTGCCGGCAAAGGTTAGATTAGTAGCAGCCTGAGCGGGAGCTGCCTGGGGATCGGTTGCTGAATCTCTGCCAGGCTCCCCCCCGAAGAGATAATAGAGTCCTCCAGCCAGAATGAGTACGACACAGGCAATACCCAAATAGTTCTTTTTTATCAAGAAGACTTCACCTCAGTATTCCAGCGCTTTTTAAACCACAACCATTCATC
>JAQSXM010000226.1 GCA_029256645.1 Sporomusa sp.
ATTGCGGCAACTAACCGTGATCTTGAAAATATGATTCAGCAAAAGCTATTCCGCCAGGATTTATATTACCGGTTAAATATATTTACAATCAATATTCCCCCGCTAAGAGAGCGAACAGATGACATCCTTTTGTTATGCCGGATGTTGTTCCAGAAAATCAATAATCAGGTTGAGCACTGGGTGGAAGGAATTACACCGGAAGCACTGGCTATGTTAATGCAATATAACTGGCCGGGTAATGTTCGCGAGCTTGAAAATGTTCTGGAACGGGCAATAAACCTTATGGATGACGAGATAATTATTGCGCCGGAGCATTTACCGCCTATGCTTAAAAAGGTAAATGGAATCAAGGCTGAGACTGGGGACGGGTTCCCGCCTCACGATTTGGCAGACATAAAAGAAGATGCAGAGAGGCAGGCAATTATACGGGCGCTTGCTGCCGCAGGCGGCAATAAGAGTAAAGCCGCTAAAATTTTAGGTATTCATCGCTCCGGTTTTTATCAAAAAATGCAAAAATACAATCTTATAAAGTAGAATATGGTAGATTTAAGTAAAGAGCCCTTGCGTTCTGGTAGAATACGCAAGGGCTTAATTTAAAAAAATACATGGTCGGAGCACATGTCTCTTATACTTCTTAAAGGTAAAATATGTAAGAATAAAGAATGTCTTTCCTTACATATTTTTTTGTGAGGTGAGTTATGCCTAAATTTCAGAGAGTCAGGGCTTCCAAGGTTGGTTTACCACCAGGAACGCTGGTATATATTGGTGATACGCGGGCCGAGAAGGCTTATATTAGTGTAGTGCAGTATGATGGTGATATATTTACTGAAACTAAGGGTGTTTTAGCTAATAATTTGACGAAGTTAACGGTTAAATCCGGTGTCACCTGGATTAATGTTCGGGGACTTAATTCTACAGCTGTTGAAACCATCGGTCAGCAGTATAATATTCATCCTCTGGTACTTGAAGACATCTTGAACACTGACCAGCGACCTAAGCTGGAGGACTATGGAGACTATTTATGTGTAATTATAAAATCATTGAATATGGCAAATGAGGCGGTTGATTATGAGACCGAGCAGGTTAGTCTTATCCTGGGGCCAAATTATGTAATCTCTTTTCTCGAGAGCCTGCCGGAGGAACGGGATGTTTTTGCCGGAATTTATGAAAGAATCAAAAGTGGGAGGGGGAAAATTAGAAAGCTGGGAGCAGACTACTTGCTGTATGCCTTAATTGACAGTGTGGTCGACCATTATTTTTTAGTACTTGAGCATTTGGGGGAAAAAATTGAAATGGTCGAAGATCAGATTGTTGTTCAGCCGCGCCCTGAAGTCTTGCACGAATTACATGTACTTAAGCATGATATGTTGTTTATGCGTAAGTCGGTATGGCCTGTGCGTGAGTTAATTAGTAGGCTTGAACGGGGTGAAGCCGCTCATATAGAAGAATCAACACTGATTTACTTACGGGATGTGTATGATCATGCCATTCAAGTCATCGAAACAATTGAGATTTACCGTGACATGCTGTCAGGTATGATGGATATTTATTTATCCAGTATTAGCAATCGGATGAGTGAAGTCATGAAGATGCTGACAATCATATCAACGATCTTTATTCCGCTCACTTTCATTGCGGGGGTATATGGAATGAACTTTGCCAATATGCCTGAACTGGCATGGGAGTACGGCTATCCATTCATCATGTCGGCTATGCTGGGGTTAGCTCTGATTATGGTTCGCTATTTCCGGCAAAAACGTTGGTTATAAGGGGGCAGGTCATAAGTCCTAATAAATTAATCGGTAGGTCTGATAGGTCACAGGTAAATACTCGGTTAAAATTAATTATAGAGTGTTAGGCGGTAGCTGGCAGTGATATGAGACCGGGGCTCAATATCGCTTAATTCTGATATATTTCGTCACAGTCACAGAGAATGAAGGAGTTTGTCAATGACAACCCATTTAGGGGGCAAGACAAATGGCTGAAAAGATTAAGGTATTTATTGCCGATGATATTGCGGCAACCAGGGAGAATATTTGTAAACTGATGGCGTTTGATCCATCGTTGGTCATAATTGGTCATGCCGAATCAGGGATTGAAGCTGTAGCAAAGGTGAAAGAGCTGAAGCCTGATATAATCCTGATGGATATTAATATGCCGGGTATGGATGGTATTACGGCTTCTGAACAGATTTCTGCAGATGTGCCTGAATCCACGATTATCATGATGAGTGTGCAGGGGGAACCGGAGTATCAAAGGCGGGCTATGGCCGCCGGAGCTAAAAATTATTTGGTAAAGCCCTTTAGCGGGGATGAATTGTTACAGGCCATTAAGCAGAGTTTTAAAAACGAAAACCCTCCAAGCAATGCTATAAGGCTTGATTCCAAGCAGAAAGAACAGGGTAAGCTCATTACAGTCTTTAGCACCAAAGGGGGTATTGGCAAAACAACGATTGCTGCGAATTTGGCGGTGGCCCTGGCAGCTGAAACTGGGTTGAAGATAGGTATTGTTGATGCAGATCTTCAATTTGGCGATGTTGCCCTGCTGCTAAACCTTATGCCACGTGCTACCATTGCTGATTTGGTGCAAAATATTGAGCAGTTGAATGCTAATCTGTTGGATGATTATCTGGTACAGTTTAACAACAACGTAAAACTACTGCCTGCGCCCTTACGGCCTGAGCAAGCTGAAACCGTGACAGGCAGCCACCTGTCCGCCATCCTGGGAACCATGCGCTCAAGCTTTAGTTATACAGTAGTTGATACTGCGCCAACCTTTTCCGATACTATGCTGGCAGTACTGGAGGCATCAGACATTATCCTGGTAGTGGCTGCGCTTGATCTGCCAACAATTAAGAATGTCAAACTATGCCTGGAGGTAATGGAGTCACTCCACTATGGTGCAGAAAAGGTCAAAGTGGTGTTAAACAAAACCACTACTGATGGCGACATGGATGTTGGTGAAGTGGAAGAAAGTCTGGGATATAAATTTGCCGCCACTGTTCCTAGTGATAGTAACGTGGTCCTGGCTTCTGTTAACAGGGGAGTACCATTTGTCGTCAGTCATCAGGCTACACCGGTATCACAAGGTATTGATAGTCTGGTTGATCTGGTCATCGGTAGCCGCAGGAGGACAGAACTGCGAGCCGGGCAGTTGGCCCTGGGGGTTGTAGATCGGGTTAAACGGCTATTTGGATAAGGACGCACCAGCTTTTGTAACTATATATTCCGCATTAAAGAAGTTTGCAGGCGCAGGCGGGTGGTACATTGACAACGCTCCACCGCTGGCGCTTGACTTCCGCTTTTGCCAACACACCACCCGCCTGCAAGACTTTAACGCGTTGTATATAGTGAGAATTTAAATATTTAGCAAATGGCAGGAGAGGAGAAGATTTCTACCTTCTTCTGCCATATTTTATTAGCAGGATATGGGCATAGTATGACGAATTGGCTTATAATGTACAATTAGTGTGATGAGGAGCCTGGAGCCTGCATGAAGAACCTTGATGTAAAAATCTTAGATAAGATCGTAAAAGGAACTGTCGCTGCGGTGGAAAAAAGTAAATCGCAGATTTTTGATATATATGAGGCGGCACGGACCGAGATGGAGAATGTGCGGCGGGATGTTGTACGGATTAAGCAAGAAACAGCTGAAATTATTTTTAAAGTTGATGAACTGGAAAAAAAGGAGCGTCGTTCACGACTTAGACTAATGGAGGTTAGCCGGAATTTCCGTAATTATACAGAGTTTGATATTAAAGCGGCATATGAAGATACTAGCAATGTTCAACTTGAACTGGCGATGTCCCGCCTGCAGGAACAGAATTTACGCCGCCAGCGCGATGATTTGGAGATCAGGCTTAAAGCACTTAAAAATACAGTTGAGAAAGCAGAAGAGCTTGTTTCACAGGTCGGAGCGGTACTAGGCTATTTAGGCAATCAGATGGGAACTGTTGTTACTCAGATTGAATCCTTGCAAGCCAGTCAGGTTTTCGGTGCAAAGATAATCCGGGCCCAGGAAGAGGAACGGCGGCGTGTGGCGAGGGAGATTCATGACGGTCCGGCGCAGGCAATGGCAAATATTGTTTTCCGGGCTGAGGTATGCGAACGATTGATTGATACCGATATTGTCCGGGCTAAACATGAGCTCAAAGACCTTCGGGAACAGGTTAGGGTGGCGCTAAGAGAAACCAGGAAGATTATTTTTGATTTGAGACCCATGACACTTGATGACTTAGGGCTTGTACCTACAATTAGACGGGTACTTGATACGATGAAAGAGCGGAGCGGTATTTTTCCAGAGGTTAAAATAATAGGGGAAGAGAAGCGTCTCGATTCCCATATTGAGAGCGGTCTGTTCCGCATTATCCAAGAGGCCCTCAATAATGTGGAAAAACATGCTAGGGCGTCTGCGGTGTGGGTACGGATTGACTTTCGCCCCGGCGCAGTCTCCACGGTGATTGAAGATGATGGAAGAGGTTTTGCAGCAGCAGAGAATGTTGGCAGCGAAAGCTTTGGCTTAATGGGTATACGCGAACGGGTAAATCTCCTGGGGGGCGAGTTAATTATAAAAGCGGAAGTCGGTAAGGGTACTCGCATCTTTGCGACGGTACCGCTAAAATCATAATGCTTACTTAGTGACCCTCAGGCTATTATTGTTACAAAGAAACCTCCCTAATCATTGGTTAGGAAGGTTTTTTTCATAGCTGTTCCAGCATTAAAGAATTCTGGATGAGGGCCACGGTGGTGCATTTGTGTTGCATATAGGACTATTTGCCTATTACATAAGCTAATTAGCTCTTTGAGAGATAAGACTTAGGTATGATATTACCGATAGCGAATTGATGTTACAATTAAGTTACCAATAGTGAACCCATAACTATTTGGCAAGGGGTGATATTATGAACATTACCCGTTATTTCAAATGCAATCGCGGGCAGACTAAAGTACAGACTGCGATTGTTTTACCTGTGCTGGTACTGATCCTATTTAGTCTTTTAGAGTTTGGACAGGTAATGAATCAATATCTGATACTTACCGCAGCAGCCCGGGAGGGCGCACGGTTGGCTGCAGTTAGTAATGATACAGCAGCACGGGCAGCTGTTAATGGTGCCGTTGCCAGCATTGGTAATAATGACCTGCTTGTTAACATTGGGTATTCAAATGGTAAACGGGAGCAAGGGATGTTGGTTACGGTGACAGTCTGCAAGCCAATTACCGTAATAACACCAATATTTAAAGATATTATCAATCAAGCTTTTACGCCAGATCCACTGACACTGAAAGGTCAGTCGGTTATGAGGGTAGAGGTTCCGTAATTGTCTTGAAGCCGGCGTGACAGTATTGCTTGATAGCCATACAGCCAGAAGAAAGTATTGAAAATGTGATGAAATAAGAGGTTCATTTTTCCCAGCAGGGTTTCAACCAATAGATTACTGGAAACCGAATATAGAATATTGCATGTAAAGAACTTTGTTATTTTTCGTGGTGAGTGAACATGATGTAAAAATACACAGAATTATTTATGTAAAGACGGGGAGCAATAGATCATCCAAAAGATAGCGATGTAGATTTGTAGACCGAAACAGCAGTTGCCGCCAGGTAAAACCGGCGGCAGCTGCTGTTTTTAAAATACGTCCAAAGCCAACCGGCAATGGTTGCTGACGAAGCAGTGGAACTGTTCCTTTGTTTCAAAAGCCCCGCAGCAATCAATGGCGAGTGCTCCTTGTTTTATATGTAATGTTTCTAACCAGGGATATAGGAGCAGCAGTAGTCTACAACCGTTAATACCTTAAGTTTGAAGCGTGACACTGCCGGAACGTCAAAGCTTTCACCTGTATTATAAGTACGCCATTCACTTTCTCCAGGCAATAAAACCATCATCTCCCCTGCTAAAATTTCCATAAGTTCAGCTGCTGCGGTGCTGAACTCATAGTCCCCCGGTAACATTATTCCCAGTGTCTTTTTGCTGTTGTCGGCAAAAATTACTGTGCGGCTGGTTACTTTTCCTTCAAAATATACATTAGCTTTCTTGATGATAGACACCTTTTCAAACTGCTCCATACGGCTAATCCTCCTGATGCAAAAATTTATTTTGGTTGTGATAAGTG
>JAQSXM010000227.1 GCA_029256645.1 Sporomusa sp.
TGGTGTACTCGACTGCACCTTCTACCTTGGAATGGATTGTTTCTAAAGGGTCTTCCCATGCATGAAAAAGATTTTTGTATAATTGATGATATTCTTCCTGGGTGATATCATTTTTGCTTTTAGTCCAGAGCGGCGCCATAGAGTTGAGGGTACGTACCTCAACGGTCTGGGTAGTTGGAGCATCTTCAATGATTTTTCCATCAGCGTCAAGCGGCTTTTCTTCTTGGATAAAGTTCATCTTGATAGGATGGCGGATATAATCTGAGTATTTTTTGATCAAATTTTGCAATATATAGCGATTTAGGAAGTTCTCCTCAGGATGTTCTGATGATCGGTATTCATCCTTAAGTGTCAGGATAATAGTTGTGCCGCGAGTTTCCTTATCAGCTTCCTCAATACTATAAGTACCATCGCCAGCAGACTCCCAGCGAACACCCTTGGGCTGACCAGGGGCACGGGTGAGTAGTGTCACTTTTTCGGCCACCATAAAAGCCGAGTAGAAACCAACACCAAATTGACCAATAAGTTCCGTATCGGTTGTTGAACCGGCAGTTTTTATTTTATCAAGAAAAGCTTTGGTACCAGATTTAGCGATGGTACCGATATTCTCAATAACTTCGTCATAGGTCATACCCATACCGTTATCTGAAATAGTTAAAGTATTTGTTGTTTCATCTGGAAGGATAAAAATTTCAAAATCAGAGTTTTTCTCAAGCAGCTCTTGATTTGTTAAAGATTCAAACCTAATTTTGTCAATAGCATCTGAGGCATTGGAAATAAGCTCACGTAAAAATATTTCCCTGTTAGTATAAATAGAATGTACCATTAAATCCAGTAGTTGTTTAGTCTCAGCTTGGAATTCTTTTGTTTGTTTGTTGATTGCTTCTTGAACCATACTAAACCTCCAATATTTTCAGTAATGTTATTTTAGCACTCTTAACTACTGAGTGCTAACACTATTTAAATAATAACCAAATTAGTTAATAAAATCAACTATCCTTAGATAAAAATGGAAATAGAACTGATTTTGAGAGGATTTTCAAATTCTTGTTTACTTTATTTACTAAAATAGCATGAATTCTTTTAGCCATGTATAATGGAAACAAAGAGCAATAAGGAGGAGATATAACTATGTTGGAAAAAAACATGCAGGTTTTAGCCGACGTTGCATCCCCTACAGGATTCCCTGCCAAGATCTTCTATGCTGGCCGGGGAGAAGGAGACCAATTTGGCCTGACACGGTTTCATGTAATGATCGATGATTTTTCCTACGGGATTTTTACTGTCCGTGGTGATTTCACCACACTTGAACAAGCCCGAGCAAGACTGCTTCAGCCCATCAGAGAAGGTATGAGCGAGACCGCCGCCGAATTTGCCGTGCGTCACCTGTGGGTGCATGTTGATTCCAACGAATACTATGCGCTTGGATAAAATTCTACTCTTGACAGCATACCCTTGGTCCGGTATAATGCATTTAATTGAATATCACTCCTAATCGTAGGGGAGTAACTACTAGATAACGTCAACATTCGGTGTCTGTTGGCATCTGGCGTTATCGTTGGTAATTGACCAATAGTGAGACCTTCGGTATGTATTTTATGCGTACCTGAGGTCTTTTTATTTTGTGCAGGGGAGGGGAAACAGTTAAAAATCCAACTGTCTACTGCAGTTTATAGTCTGTTGTCAAGCTGATAATAATACAATAGAAGAAATAGAGGAGGAAAAATGATGGAGTTTTTTGGTTCAATAGGACCCGAGTGGTTTATGGCTTTAGGAAGTATACTTTTGATTAACCTCGTATTAAGTGGTGATAATGCCGTCATTATTGCACTAGCTAGCAAAAACCTGCCAGTTGCCCAGCGACAAAAGGCGATTATATGGGGTAGCCTTGGGGCAGTTGTTTTAAGGATTATTCTGACGTTTGTAGCCGCATTTCTTTTAGAAGTTCCCTTTCTGCAATTTGTGGGTGGTCTGGCGCTCCTGTACATTGCCATTAGCCTGTTAAGAGATGACAGCAAAGAAGGGGGGTATGGCGAAGCCACATCCTACCGTGAAGCTATCAAAATTATCCTGTTTGCTGACCTTATTATGAGTTTGGACAATGTGTTGGCTTTAGCCGCTATCTCACAAACTGTCCCCTCAGGCAAATACGGCCTAATTACCGTTGGACTTGCCACGAGCATTCCACTGGTTGTGTTCGGCGCTCAGCTACTGATGAAACTTATGGACCGTTTCCCGTCCATCATCTATATTGGAGCCGGTGTACTGGGCTACGCAGCTGCAGAAATGATTGTCAGTGACAAGGCGGTGGGACCGTACATCAGTGATTATTCTCTGCTGCTTAAGATTGGGCTAACCCTGGTCGTCGTTATTTCCGGTTATCTCATGAAATCCCGTACTGCAAAATGCAACAATTAAATGAGCCTTTTTATACTTCTGACTCGTCGCTGTCATGTTCGCCCAACAACTTACTTGCCTCAGGCACAGGTAACTGCGCTACATCCTTTAGTTTGCGTTCGATGGCGCGGGTACGTACTGTGGCGGCATCAAGCTGTTTGCTGGCTTGATCCAGTTTTTCTTTGGTTTTAGTGAGAACGTCACCGAATTTACCAAATTCAGTTTTTACAGCACCGAGAAGAACCCATACATCGCTGGAGCGTTTCTCAATGGCCAGGGTTCTAAAGCCCATTTGCAAGCTATTCAATAGAGCAGCCAACGTCGTCGGCCCTGTGATGTTAATACGGTATTCACGTTGCAGACTGTCACAAAGACCGGGGCGACGCAATACCTCAGCATATAGACCTTCTACGGGAAGAAACAAAATAGCAAAATCGGTGGTATTAGGAGGATCGATGTATTTTTCTTTAATAGTTTTAGCTTCTAGACGAATTCGAGCCTCCAGGCTGGCCCCAGCCGCCGCAACTAACTCGGCATTAGACATTTCCTGAGCTTCTAAGAGACGCAGGTAATCTTCCTGGGGAAACTTGGCATCAATTGGCAACCAAACTACCGTATCGTTACTGTCTTTGCCTGGTAACCTGATAGCAAATTCCACCCGGTCCTGGCTGCCATGCTTGGTAGCCACATTGACAGCATACTGTTCAGGTGTCAGAACCTGTTCCAATAGGGAAGACAACTGCATTTCGCCCCAAATCCCACGCGTCTTTACATTAGATAGTACTTTTTTGAGATCGCCGACTCCGGAAGCCAGTTGTTGCATTTCGCCCAGCCCTTTATGAACCAGCTCCAAGCGCTCACTCACCAACTGAAATGATTCACCTAATCGTTTTTCCAGGGTGGCATGTAGTTTTTCATCTACAGTTATGCGCATTTCTTCGAGTTTTTTGCTGCTGTCGCTCTGGATCGATGTGAGTTTTAACTCAACAGTTTCACGGAGTTTATCGAGTTTGTGCTCATTAATTTGAATAAGCCGGTTAAATTTCTGATCGTTAGCATTAGTAAAGCTATGCAATTGCATTGCTAACTCTTCGCGCAGAACTTTGGTATTATAAGTCAGTTCCTGACGGTTTTTTCCCAGTTCATCGCGCAGCATAACCTCCAGGCGTTCCTGGTTATAAGCCAGTTGCTTAAATGGTGCTAAGTCGGTCTGGCCGGGTTTATTAGCTTTTATCAGTAATAGCAGTAGGAAACTGCCGTTAATGATGAGTAAAAACAGCGTAAATATATCGTTCATCTGATGCACCACCCTTTGGTTTAGTAATAATTCATATTCAAGGCTGGCGACGACAAACCCTTTTATCAGTCAATAATGGCGGTTACGCTGGAATTAAGAAACAAACAGGAATTTTTTGTGATAAATAGAAAATAATATTATGCTTAGGCATGTTACTATTGCATTAATTTTGCCTAGGATATATATTCTGATAAAGAACAAATATATTAGAATTGAAAACTAATTTAGTTACGCGTTAATTGAGCACAATAATAATACTGCCAACTGACCAAATAGATATCTCCCTGTGGATGGGATGTCTTATAAATGACTGATCTCGCTACTTCTAATGGTGCTAACATGTATATTAATTATAAACAGGCCGAATGTGACCGCAAGAAATTTGAGAATAGATGTTGACCCCGATTGAGAGTGGTACTAAAGTAAAATTAACAGTACATTTGAGTTTGCTATCCTATGAGCGCGGGATTACTCAATCCCCTTCTTAAGAAGAAGATACGGGACAACAGTGTGAATATGTTGACTACTATCAAGGAACGCATGGAAATTCGAGCTTAAATGGCTGTTGTTAATTATAAGTAAATCACTTATAATTAACTTATAGATAAATGGAATGGAGGAGCGATGTCATCTTTAGCTAGCGCCGATTATTTAAGACCGTAAGCTTCAATTACTTTAATATAAATACGTATGGAGGTGTCTTAATGAACACGCTTAAGACTACTGTTTTACTTGCTGCACTGACAGGTTTGCTAATTGCAGTTGGTGCCTTCTTTGGCGGTACCAAAGGAATGACTTTGATGTTTGTTATTTCAATTTTGATGAACTTTGCCAGCTACTGGTACAGTGATAAAATCGTACTAAAGATGTACGGCGCCAAAGAGGTTACTCCCCAGGGTGCACCAGATCTAATTAGAATGGTAAGCGGTCTGGCCCAAAAAGCTAAAATGCCTATGCCTAAAGTTTATATTATCAATACCGAAGTACCAAACGCCTTTGCCACAGGTCGTGATCCCGAGCATGGTGTTGTGGCTGTAACAACCGGGATCATGCGAGCGCTCAATTACGAAGAGCTTGAGGGCGTTGTCGCCCATGAATTGGCACATATTAAAAATCGCGATACCCTGATTAGCACCATCGTTGCCAGTGTGGCAGGTGTTATCACCATGATCGCTAACATTGCGCAATGGTCGGCATTCCTGGGCTTTGGCCGCAGCGATGATGAAGAAGGCGGCGGTATCGGCGGCATTGTTGAGTTTGTCTTCCTGGTAGTGCTGGCACCATTGGCAGCTACTCTCATCCAGTTGGGCGTTTCGCGTTCGCGTGAATATATCGCTGATGAAACAGGTGGCTCTGTATCGGGTAATCCGCTGGCTCTGGCCAGCGCCCTGAAGAAGATTGAATACTATGCTCAGCACCAGGTAATGCCTGAAGCCACACCAGCCACCTCGCATCTTTTCATTGTTAATCCCTTTAGTGGTGCCGGGGGCATGATTGTTAGCCTGTTCAGCACTCATCCGAAAACAGCTGATCGAGTAGCTAAACTAGAAGCACAGGCAAAAAAAGCGCGTTAAATTAATCTATTGACGAAAATCCCTCTGAAAAATTACTTTCAGAGGGATTTTTTGCAGGATATAAACAGATATATATGGAAAAAATATATGAGCCCTATTGCTGGAGGTTACTTAATAAATAATATCTTCTGCTAGGCTGATAAATAGGGAGTTGATAGTACGTGTCAGGAAAGCTCATTCCTTATAATAACTTACGCCCGCACATAGATAATAGCACCTTTATTGCTGAGGGGGCTAGAGTTATCGGAGACGTTTCCATTGGAGCCAATGCCAGCATCTGGTTTAATACTGTACTCCGTGGCGATGTACATTCCATCACCATTGGTCAGTATACCAACATCCAGGACAACTGTACAGTTCATGTCCTGCATGAAGTTCCTACTACTATTGGTAATTATGTTACTGTCGGGCATGGCGCAATTTTGCATGGGTGCACAATTGCCAATAACTGCCTCATCGGAATGGGGGCAATTATTTTAAGCTACGCCGAAATTGGGGAAAACTGTATTATTGGTGCAGGGTCCCTTATTGCTGAAGGCAAAAAGATTCCGCCGAACTCGCTGGTTGTAGGTTCGCCAGGCAGGCTCATCCGTGTGGTCACTAACGAAGAGATCCAGGCTATTCGCCAGTCTGCTCTTAGCTATTCCCAAGACGCACATAACTATATGTAAATTGAGGTAATTATGGAAATAACACAAAATACCTTGGTACTATTAAAACCTGACGCCGTTCAGAGAAAACTCTGCGGCGAAATCCTCAGTCGTTTTGAGCGGAAGGGGCTTACATTGTCAGCACTTAAATTGCTCAAATTGACCCCGTCAATGGCCGCCACGCATTA
>JAQSXM010000228.1 GCA_029256645.1 Sporomusa sp.
CGGGCCTATAGCGACTGTTCCGGTAATATCATGCTTGCTGTCCACGAGCTGGCTGTAACCGGTGATAAGGGAACACCTGCTTTGCGGGGCATATCACTTAATGTTTGTGCCGGGGAAGTGCTGGGCATTGCCGGGGTATCCGGCAATGGTCAGAAAGAATTTGCTGAGGCTGTCAGTGGTTTGCGCAAGGCTGAGTCTGGCAGTATTGTCCTTGGGGACACCAACATAACAAACCTGGAACCACGCCGGATTATTGACGAAGGATTAGGCTATATTCCGGAAGACCGGCTGCATGTAGGTACAATTGCCTCTTTTTCCATTTGGGAAAACATGATTTTAAAAGATCACCATCTGCCGCCCTATGCCCGCTCCTGTTTCCTGCAAAACGGGGCGATCCGTTCCCGTAGTGACGAACTGGTGCAAGAATACGGGGTTAAAACCCCGAACCTGGATGCGGCGACAGGCCGAATGTCCGGCGGCAATATCCAGCGTTTAATCCTGGCCAGGGAGATCACCCGCAGTCCCAAGGTGCTGATTGCAGCCTATCCTACCCGGGGACTGGATATTGGGGCGACCGAATATGTTCATACTATGCTGCTAAAAGCCAGGGAGCAGGGCATGGCTGTAGTACTGATATCAGAGGATCTGGAAGAGATTACAAAGCTGAGTGATCGTGTGGCTGTTTTCTTTGATGGCCGCATTATGGATGTGCTCCCTGTACAAGCTGCCGATGAACATCGGCTGGGTATGCTCATGGCTGGTATGCAAGATGAGCTGCCTGCAGCAATGTGAGTCCGGCTGCTTGTAATAAAAACAAACCAACCGCCATTGCGGTTGGTTTGATACAGGATGTTTAACCGGAAGGAGGGTTTGGGGACCTAAAGGTGTGTTTATTGTTATAGCATAATTTAATAGGGGGATTTGACGTTGAAGAGATCTGTAAAAATTCTTGCACTAACGGCTTCACTAACTTTCGCAGTAGCTTGTACCACCTATGCTGCCAACACATCCTTTAGTGATGTTCCTGCCAGGCACTGGGCTTACGAGGCGGTTGTTGACCTGGCAAAAGCGGGATTAATTGATGGTTCCGAAGACGGAACCTTCCGGGGCGACCGGGCCATGAGCCGCTATGAAGTAGCTATTCTTGTCTCCAAATCCATCGAAAAATATCAGAAAGCCGATGCCTCACAAAAAGCCATGATTGACAAACTGTCAGCCGAGTTTGCATCTGAGCTTAACGGTTTAGGAGTGCGTATAGCCAAGGTGGAAAGCAAAACCAATACCTGGGTGAGCGGGGAAACCCGGCTGCGTTATGTCGGTGACAGCCCCAGTTCTGACATGCCGGCGAAATTGTCCCATTCCGACCAGTTTGACTTCCGTCAACGGATTAAATTCGGGGGCACAATCAATGAAGACTGGTCCTGGACAGGACGGATTGCCACCGATGGTCACACCCGCGCGGGCGAGTATGGTGGCTCTGGCTCAGATATAAAACTTGATCTGGCTAATGTTACGGCCAAAAATGTGTTGGGCGTGGATTCGGTGCGGATTGGCCGGACGGCTCTTGACTTCTTCAGTCATAGCATTATCGGCGGTCCTGGCAATAAAGACGGTATTACTATCACTAATAAGTTTGGTGATGTGAAGTTTACCGGCTGGACAGGCAATATCAGACCTAGCACAAATTTAGGATCAACTACTTCGGACAACTCCGGTTTTACTACAGCCCAGTTAGATTGGAAAGCGAATAACGTCAATGTGAAAACCGGCTACTACTGGGGCGATTCCCCTGGTAATTCGACCAATCTGAATGTTGCTGCTGGCAAGAGCTTTACCAGCTCGCAAGGATACCTTGTCGGTTTTGACACCAGAATCGGCGATTTACTGGTTTTTGGCGACTATATCGGCACAAGGCTTGAGGGGAGTGTAGGCCTGGATCGCAATCCTAATGCCTGGATGGTTCAGGTAACCAACAGTAAAGGCATGCCGGCTCTCGCTTATCAGGTTCTGGGCATTGTTAACCCGGCTAAAACCGGTACAGATGCCTGGATGGTTCAGTACCGGAGCATTGATCCCGGTGCCTTTGCACCTGGTTCAGGAAACTTTGATACAGTTGCCGTTTCCAATACCAATTCAGCCCCGTACAATTTCTACTATAAAGGCAGTGACAACGTCAATGCCCTCTTCCTGGCTTACTCTAAAGTTGTTGCCAAGAATGTAGTATTCTCGCTTGAATATCAGGACCTGGAGATTAAAAATAAAGGGGTAACCAACGGCGCGATCAGCGAGGGTAAAAACCAAACCTATCAGGCCAAACTTGAACTTTATTATTAATGTACTACGGTTACTTGTGTGAAATAATATGAAAAAATCTGACCTGCTTTATTGCAGGTCAGATTTTTTGTTGCTATGTAATTTTAGGTTAGAATTTAAGGGTTGCGCCAACACCCACACCATTCTCATTGCTGCCTGCATCAGGCATGAAAGAATGATAATTGACATTCAGATCAACATTGCGGGCGATATTGAAATTAGCGCCAGCCTGCAATTCTTTGAAGTTGTCGCTGGCGACAAAGGAGGCGTAGCCTGTGGCATTGGGGGAAAGTGGTCCGTTTAACCCCAGTCCTAAGTACACGTTGGAGTCAGAGCCGAAATCACGGTTGCCGATAATGCCTCTAAGCTCGTTGGTCATTTGAAACTGTCCATAAATATCATCGCTGCTGCCATAACGCCCACGGTCCACGTCCTGGTAGCCCAGCGTAAAGTTATTGGTTAGTTTGTGTTCCAGGTAGAAAGTGTCACTATCAACGCCAATGGCGGTTTGGCCTGTTGTCAGGTCATTGAGCGGGGCTGCGAAAACGGGGATACAGTTGACAAGCAGTAAAGCGGATAGCGCAAGTATTGTTTTTTTCATTGGAATCCCTCTTTTCTTCACTAAGTTCACAGATGGGTGTATTCATTTATATCAAGTCGTCTGCGTACCGCGTTGTTGGTTCCCCTACGTGTATCCTATTATTACTAAATATAAGCGGTACTGATGACGACGGTTAGTTATCAGTATAGCAGATAAATATGACAAAAGTGTGACAAGATGCCAGCAGAAAAGTCTAGATAGAAAGCACTGTGGAACAGACCGCTCCTGCCGGAGGCGGTCTGTTGGTGTGTAGTCAAAAATCGTTTGTGTGTTTTTCTTTGTTGCGTCGGCAGAACGATGTTTCTAACATTTTCAGGTAATTACGAAGGTCTTGTGGTAGGAATAATTTTATTTCTTGTAGCAGCGAGCCCCTTTTTTAGCATGCTTGTTCAAACGGATCATAGCATAAATGATTTCCTTATATTCATCTGGCAGGTTGGGGATTTCTTCTGTAAGATCAATTGGCGCTGAGGTTGTTGCCTTCGGAGTATAATCATCTATGATGCCTAATAGATAATCAGAAGAGGTTTCATATAGATTTGCTAAAATTACTAGTGTATTCAGATCTGGAGCGCTGACGTTATTTTCATAGCCGGACAAAGTCTTGTTGTTAATCCCAGTGAGTTGATAGACCTCAACCTGAGTCAAATTCTGGCGCTCCCGGGCGAGTTTCAACCTTGACGCAATTTTGGGATTCAATAGTACGCCTCCTTTAATTCTATTTTAGCTGTTATTATCATTTAATGGGAAATATTCTTAGTATTTGTTAAATGATGATTGACATTCTTAGATTCAAAGAAATATAATTATAAGTGCAATACTTGGCGAAAAAGAGTAATTTATGTTGAAATTCGCAAAGCAAATGACAAATTAAGTGCTATTTATACAGGATGAAGCTTTTGCCGATATTCTGATTTGCAGCAATGAATACAAGAATATTTAGGATAGGATGGTGATAGTAAGATGCGGTTAAGTTTGGGCGTTAAGACTATTGGCTTTTTTTTGTTGGTTGTCCTGATCAATGCGATCGGTTCAGGAATTACGGTATATAAAGTTAGTCAAGCCGATCAAATCATCCAAATGATTCAGGAACATAATCTTCCACGGTTGATGCAAACAAATGCAGTGGCTTTTAATACGGCCAACCAGGTTAGTGATATCCGGGGTTATTTGTTGACAGGCAATAAGTCAATGCTTGATGAAGCCAGGCAATTTGGTCAGACGAATGAAAAACTGACCGGGGAGTTACTGGCATCTGCTACCACCGGAGAAGGACGCAAGCTTGTTGGGGAACTGCAACTATTAGCCGGAGTCTACCAGGATATTGCTGAAAACAAAATTATTCCCCTGAAAGCTGCCGGAAGACATGAAGAAGCTGTCAATCTTGCCGTCCGGGAGCTTACACCTGCAGCCCGGGCGCTTACGGGTAAGGCCAATGAATATGCCGCTTTCCGGGAAAACCAGATTAAGACAGTCTTTTCCCAGACCATTGCCGATATGCATGCAACTAAGTCGATTAGTATAACGATTAGTTTACTAAGTATAGTGGTCAGTGTTCTAATCGGTTTTTTCAGTGCCCGGTCTATTACCCGGCCTGTAGGCTTGTTAGTTGCAACAGCAGGTGAGATCGCGGGCGGTAAACTTAATCATGACATTGAAGTGAAATATAAGGATGAAATCGGTGACTTACAGCAGGCTTTTAAAACTATGGTGCTGAATTTGCGGGATGTGGTTCAGACTGTCCAGTCAAATGCCGAGCAGGTTGCGGCCTCCTCGGAGGAACTTACCGCAAGTGCTGAACAGGCGGCTAAGGCGGCTAACCAGGTGACTGATTCTGTCATGAATGTGGCTCAGGGGGCAGAACGTCAAGTGGAAGCGGTTAATGAAACAATGGCGGTGGTTGAACAAATATCGGCAGGGATTCAGCAAGTTGCAGCCAATGCGGACATGGTTGCCGCGACCTCGGCCCGGACTGCTCAAGCTGCAGCCGGTGGCAGTCAGGAAGTCGATCGTGCCATCAATCAAATGACTACTATTGAAAACGCCGTCAGGCATTCAGCTGACGTTGTTGCCGGCCTTGGTGACCGTTCCCAGGAGATTGGGCAGATTATCGCTACGATTTCCGGTATTGCCGGACAAACCAATCTGTTGGCATTGAATGCGGCTATTGAAGCAGCCCGGGCTGGTGAACAGGGCCGGGGATTTGCGGTAGTGGCGGATGAAGTCCGGAAATTGGCTGAGCAATCCCAGGAGGCGACCAAGCAAATCACTGCTTTAATCGGACTAATTCAGGCAGATACCAATCAGGCTGTTATGGCAATGGAGGCAGGAACACGGGAGACTAAAGCCGGTACAGCAGTTATCAATAGCACAAGAGATGTTTTCAACTCAATTGTGAGCCTAATTGAGCAGCAATCCTCTCAAATCAGGGAAATCTCAGCGGCAATTCAACAAATGGCCGGGGGCAGCCAGCACATTGTTACTGCTGTCAGGAAGATTGACAATGTCAGTAAGATGGCCTCCCAGCATACGCAGTCCGTATCGGCAGCTACTCAGGAACAATCGGCAGCGTCACAAGAGATTGCTGCATCCAGTGAAGCACTGGTAAAAATGGCAGAAGAATTGCAAAATGCGGTTAGACGGTTTACAATTTGATCAAAAAAACGGCAATTGACCTACCCCTGTATGGAGGCGGCAACATGGAACATAGTTTTGAGTTAGCAGCATCAATGTTAAATTATGTTTCGGACATTATTTGGATGAAAGATATAAATGGCCATTATATCATTGTCAGTGATTCTTTTAATACCCTGTACGGATTACCCCCAAAATATGTTATCGGAAAAACCGACTTTGACTTTCATCCTGCCGAACAGGCAATTGAATACCGGAAACAAGACCAGATTGTCTGTGAACAGCGATTGATCACCGCATCTAAGGATAGTCAGTTAGCGGCAGATGGAGAAAAACGATTTTTTGAGGTGAATAGACTGCCTGTTTGTGATGCTGCAGGCAGAGTCATCGGGCTTATTGGCATTGGCAGGGATATTACCAGTCAGGTTCGCATCCGGGAATATTTAAAATATTTCAGTTATTATGACCCACTGACAGGCCTGTATAACCGTAATTATTTTGAGGAAATGCCCTACAAGCTGCACAAGCGGCAAGTACAGGTCGCCGGGGTGCTG
>JAQSXM010000229.1 GCA_029256645.1 Sporomusa sp.
CGTGTCTCCGGTGTGGTGCTCAGAATCTTCTCAATATCCTCGACAAAGCCCATATTGAGCATTTCGTCGGCCTCATCCAGAACCACCATTTTGATGTCGTTAAGCCTGATTGTACGACGGTCCATGTGATCCATCAGGCGACCTGGTGTTGCGACAATAATGTGTGGTCTTCTTTGCAATGCTTTCATCTGGCGTTGAATATCCTGGCCGCCATAGATGGGAAGAGCACGAATGTTTGAGAATTGACCAAGTTTATTCAGTTCTTCAGCAACCTGAATGGCTAGTTCCCGGGTTGGGGTCAACACGATGCCCTGAATGGCACCAATGCTGTCTTTTAGGTTTTGTAATAAGGGGATACCAAACGCGGCTGTCTTACCTGTGCCTGTCTGTGCCTGTCCGACTAAATCCCTGCCTTCGAGCAATGTGGGAATAGCCTGTTCTTGTATTGGGGTCGGTTCTTCAAAGCCCATATCACTAAGAGCCCGAATTATCAAATCACTAATTCCTAGCTCTTTGAATTTTTCCAATGAATGTTGCCTCCTTTGTGTTCCTGTCTTTTTACATAGTATCGCCACTAGATTATATATTGTATACGCTGGGGAGCGTGCTAAAATAGTCTATTTAAACAGGATGGCATTACTATGTTATAATGGGTAAAGCCCTACCTGTGATTAAGTAACTATACCCTGAAAAATAATTATAGCATTATATTCCAGAAAAGTATAGTTATATTTGATGGAGTTATTGTCAGGCTGGCTGGCTTTATTTCTGGATAAGTAACAAATATTGTAGGATTATGGCATTATTTGGACAATAATGTGCATCTTTGTATACTTAGTTGGAGAATTTTGTCGACGAAATAACAGATCAAAGTTAATTGAGGCAAAAAAAGGCCATAATCTCGTCAGTGATCTTTGGCATAGATCTTGCTTAATAAATGTTAACATGTGCAGTTGAAATTATTATGGAGGTTATTATGAAACTAAAAATTGGAACTAAAATTGGCGTCGGATTTGGTATTGTGATGGTACTTATTGCTGTGAATGTTCTCTATTCTGTATCTGTGCTGTCAGGCATAGCCAGTAACGCCGAGATTGTCGAGTCAGCAAATCAGCGGCTCTCGTACGGTAGCAATATTGCATACCAGTATCAGAAGGCTGTTGTTACGATCCGTACATATGTTGCCTTCGGCGATCCTACGGTGGCAGATAAGGTAGAAGCTGAGCTGAAAGAAACGATTCGTCTTGAAACTGAACTTCTAAAAATCACCCAGACGGATAAACGAACTGAAATCGAGCAAATGCTTGCCAACTCCCAAAAGTACAGCAATATTATTCTTAATGACTATATGCCTTTGGCCAGGCTGTATCACCAGGAGATTGCCGCAGGTAATTATGGTAAAGCACAGGAACAAAAGGCCCGGCTTAACGAGGTTGCCAAGGTTGTTGTGCCGTTGTCGGTAGACGTGGATAAAATCCTGAAAGCTGTTGCCAATGACAATGAGAAAATTGTGGCTGATAACCTGCATTATACTTCAACCTCAGCTCACGATACTAAATCAATATCTATGATTGTAGGGGCCATAGCCCTGATACTGGGGGGCGTATTAAGTGTGGTCTTAACACTAATGGTTAAAAAGCCGGTTGTGCAACTGGCTGCCGTCACCGAAAAATACGCTCAGGGTGATCTGAGACCTGTCGCTGACGTTACTTCCCAATATAGCCCGTTCAGCAGAACAAGTCGCGGCTGCCTCAGAGGAATTGACAGCCAGCGCCGAGGAGTCGGCGCTGGCTGCAACACAGGTTGCCGGTGTTATTGCCGATATTGCGCAAGGCACCGAGAATCAAGCCCGGGCTAGCAATGAAACAACACTGGCTATTGAGCAGATGGCAGCAGGCATCAAACAGATTGCGGTTAGTGCTGTAGGTGTAGTTGGAATGGCCGATAAGGCAGCAGCCGCTGCCAGCGGCGGTGAGAAGTCGGTTGCTACCGCTGTTACGCAAATGGATAGTATTGAAAAAACTGTAAATGAGTCCGCGCGGGTCGTCACGAAGTTAGGAGAACGGTCAAAAGAGATTGGTCAAATCGTTGATACAATCTCCGGGATTGCAGGTCAGACTAACTTGTTGGCTCTTAATGCTGCCATCGAAGCGGCGCGTGCTGGTGAGCAAGGACGGGGATTTGCTGTCGTTGCTGAAGAGGTTCGTAAGCTGGCCGAGCAATCGCAGACTGCTGCCAAACAAATAGCAGACCTTATTGCGGAAATCCAAGGCGATACAGATAAAGCCGTTTTTGCTATGAGTGAGGGAACACGTGAAGTAAGGTCCGGGTCCCAGATTGTTAATACTACAGGTGAGAGTTTTAACGAGATCATGGCTTTGATTACAGCGGTATCATCAGAGGTCAGGGAGATTTCCGGGTCAATTCAGCAGATGGCTGCCGGCAGTACTCAGATTGTAAGTTCTGCTAAGGATATTGAAGGGATCTGTAAGAATACGGCTGGACAAACGCAAACAGTCTCAGCAGCAACACAAGAGCAATCAGCATCTATGCAAGAGATTGCGGCTTCCAGTCAGAGTCTGGCCAAGCTTGCTGAAGGACTTCAAGGGGCTATTAGTAGATTTAAGCTATAATTTAAATGAAGAAGTGGTTGGCAAAATCAGCGTGGGACAATTTCACTGATCTTGCCGGCTCTGTAGGATAATGATCTGCGTGATAACCCCAGATAGGTGGCGGTTGCCGACTTATTTCCACCGTGCATTTTTAAAGCAGCACATATAATTTTATCAACATATGCATTTAAACTAAAGGGAGCAGCCGGTAATGCCAGCGGAGCATCTAAAGCTAGCATTACCAGCTGTTGCTGAGGTTGTACCGGGTAACTGCAGCCTGAAGCAATGTTGAGATGTTCAGCTTGGAGTTCAGGGTGATTGAACATAAAAACAGACCATTCAATTGCATTTTTCAACTCACGGACATTCCCGGGCCAGGAGTGGCTAAGCAATGTTCGTGCGGCCTCATTTGATATGCTGACAAATTTTTTTTCTTTCTGTGTTGAAAAGTGGTGTAAGAACATTTCTGCCAGCGGTATGATACATTCCGGCTGATGGCGTAATGGTGGCAGGAAGATTTGTCCCACATTAAGGCGATAATATAGATCGCGGCGGAATCTCCCGTCCTCGACAGCTTTGTTCAGGCTGCTGTTCGTGGCACAAATAACACGGACGTCTGATTTGATTTTTTTTAGACCGCCTACCCGGTAAAATTCCTTTTCCTGCAGCACCCGTAGTAACTTAGCCTGTATTTCAGGGGGCATTTCGCTGATTTCATCTAAAAATAGTGTACCCCCTGCAGCGATATCCAGCTTACCCTTTTGACCACGTACGAGGCCGCCGGTAAAGGAACCGGCCTCATAGCCAAATAATTCACTTTCAAATAACATCGGTGTCAGGGCGGCGCAGTTGATATCGATAAACGGTGCGGCTACCGCAAAATCGGCGTAATGGATCCGTTTGGCGATCAGTTCCTTGCCTGTTCCTGTTTCGCCCTGGATAAGAACAGGGATAGATCGGTCTTGATGATACTGTGTAGCCTGCCTGTAGATATCTTGCATTGCCTCGCTAAAGATACCAATTTCGCCGATACCTTCGGCTTTAGCGGCCAGTTTTCTTAACCGGCAAATTTCGTTGGCTGTTTCCAGGGTTTCGGCACGTACCTCTTGCTCAAAATAATCGGTAAGGCGATGATTCTCCCGCAATAAGCCCTGGTGCTCGGCTACTTTTTCAGTGACAATTACCAGTTCCTGAAGGTTTATGGGCTTTAATAAATAATCAAAGGCCCCCATGCGCAGGGCATCGATGGCTGATTCCATTGTACCGTGTCCGGTAAACAACACGACATCTGTATAGGCTGCACCTGGTGAAGACTTAACCTGCTTTAATAAATCAACACCAGACATCTTTGGCATGCGGATATCGGTCAAAATCATAGGGAAGCTTCCTGCTGAATAGGTGGACAATGCTTCTTCGCCATTACAGCATTCTGTTACCTGATAGCCTAGTTTGTAAAGAAAATTCCCAACAGAGATACGGTTGTCAGCATCGTCATCGACAAGTAGAATTTTCAAAGACTGTCCTCCTTACTGTTTTATTTGATGCGAAATGTTGCCAGCTCAAATGATAGTTATTGAAAATACTGACTAGCACATAATATAGAAAATTCTAACAAAGTATCTTTGATTCCCTTATTCGACATTTTTCCTTATGAATCCTTGGAAAGATAGCAGTTATCCTAAATACTCAGTAGCTCCACTGAAATAAATAACCAGATTATGTAATATTAGTAGATATCAAGCAGGAAATTGACATAAATTAGCGAAATCTATCGGCTATGTGATAAGATGAACTTATGTATTTATATTATTAATTAGCTTTGTATTGGGGGGGAGAAGCATGTCAGAGATACTACTGACTTGTGAAGAAAAATGCGCTGGTTGTAACAAATGTATCGCTAAATGCCCGGTTAATGCCAATATCGCTTATGCTGTTGGCGGGCAGAATAAGGTAAAGGTTGATCAAGCTAAGTGTATTCATTGTGGGGAATGTATTGATGTCTGTGATCATCAAGCCCGGGACTTCGCTGACGATACAGAAAGGTTTTTTCAAGACCTTAAGCAGGGTGTCAGGATCTCGGTAGTCGCTGCGCCGGCCGTTCGGTTCAACTTCGAGTATAGGAGGTTGTTTGGTTATCTAAAGTCGGCCGGGGTAAACATAATATATGACGTGTCTTTTGGTGCCGATATTACTACCTGGGCTTATTTAAAGGCAATCAAAGAATATAGTCTGGATTCGATTATTGCTCAACCCTGTCCGGCGATTGTCAATTATGTTGAAAAGTACAAACCGGAATTAATCCCCCGGCTTGCCCCGATCCATAGCCCTGTGATGTGTACTGCGGTATATCTCAAAAAATATGCCGGGATTGAAGATAAGCTTGCCTTTTTGTCACCCTGTATTGGCAAGCTTGATGAGATAAATGAAACAACTACTCAGGGGTTAATCGATTATAATGTTACCTATCAAAAATTAGGTGAGTATCTTAAGCGCAACCAGATTGTATTGTCACAGTATCAAGACACGGATTTTGATGGCGTCAGCTGTGGAATAGGCCTTACCTTCAGCCGTCCCGGCGGATTACGGGAAAATGTTGAGCATCATACCCGTGGAAGCAGCGTCTGGATCAGGCAGGTCGAAGGGCCGCAGCATGCTTATCACTATCTTGAGGAATATGCCGAAAGAATGAAGGCCGGCAAGAAGCTGCCATTACTTGTTGACATCCTCAATTGTTCCTATGGCTGCAACAAGGGAACAGGTACAACAAAGGCTCTCTCTATTGATGATATTGACTATCTTATGAATGATTTGAAAGCCGATAAGGTTAAAGAACAGAGTAAAAAGGGGTTTTATAAAAAGGTTTACGCATTATTTGCAAGGTTTGATAAAGAGCTCAGGCTTAGTGATTTTTCCCGGAGGTATCAGGATGAATCAGGCACTGTCAAGGTGCTGGACTCATCAGACGCGGTTCTTGCGCCGGTATTTACAAAGCTGCATAAAACGACTGAGGAGTCACGCAACATAAATTGTTATGCCTGTGGTTTTGGTAATTGCCGGAATTTCGCGCAGGCAGTTGTTAACGGGTTTAACCATCCGGATAACTGTATTGACTATAATCGTCATGAATTAGCCTTGGAACACCAGGCCACAGTCGAAAAAACCCAGGAGATCGAAGCCATGATGGCCGAAGTGAAGGCGTTAAGTGAGGCGAGGTCTGCGGCTGCCAACAAGCTTGAAGAACGGGTTAAAGACATAAACAGCGCTATTCAGGAGGTATCTCTCGGCAGCAGTGATAATGCCAAGAGTATTGAAACAATCAACCTGGATGTCCTGTCCTTGCTCCAGACTGCCAATGAGCTCAGGGATAGTGTGCGTCAGGTGGAAGCTAAGCTGCAGGACTTTACCTCTGCCTCTGATGAGATTGTCGGTATCGCCGGCCAAACTAATCTGCTGTCACTTAATGCAACCATTGAAGCTGCCCGGGCCGGGGAGCATGGCAAAGGGTTTGCTGTGGTTGCCAACGAGGTTCGCCTGCTGGCCGATAAGTCTAAGGATACGGTTGCTTCTACTAAGGCCAGTGTAGACTCAATCGCTAAGCAAATCGAAGCCATTCTTAATATATCAAACATCCTTGAAACTAAAATGGATGCAGTAAGCTCGGAAATAACCAGTATTTCAGCGACTATCGAAGAAGTTACGGCAAAGTGTCAGGAGATCGCAGCAACAGCTGACAGCCTGGTAAAATAGAACTAATTACTAAATTGACCGACCGCAGTCCCGGAGGGGACTGCGGTCGGTTGTTAAGTATTGAAGGCCTAACAGCTTGGCGAATCGTTATCGCAGAAGCAGAAAAATAAAAGAATAATAATAATAATTATAATCGAACTCGAATTGTTTCCTTTGCCAAACCCACAGCTCATTGAGTAATCCCCCTCTTAATCTATTACGCTTATACAGCGCTGATTTGTTGCATTGTATGCTAGAGAGGAGGTTTTGGTTAAAGATGTTTTTGCTCCTGGAGGAAATATTCTGCTGGATAAAGAAGCTAAGGAGAATAATACTATAGAGAGGGGTGGGACAATTGGAGTTTAAATACCGGCTTGATGAGCGCCCCCCGCTTACTGAATTAGTGCTTTTTTCCTTGCAGTGGTTTTTGGTGGTTGTTCCCTATATTATCATTCTTGGCACAATTGCGGTAGGCATTCATTACTCGGAATCGGCTGCTTTACAACTACAGTATCTGCAGAAGGTTTTCTTTGTGACAGGAATAACAATGCTTGTCCAGGTTCTAAGGGGGCATCGCCTGCCACTTATTGTTGGGCCGGCGGCTGTGCTTTTAAGCGGACTGATGGCAAGTCAGGGTGAACCCACTGGCAGTGCCGCGTATTTCTCGATTATTGTTTGTGGTATACTGCTTGCCGGCTTAAGTAGTTTAAAGCTGCTCCGCCGTATTAGTGACCTATTCACCCCGCGTGTTGTCGGGGTGGTGTTGTTGTTAATTGCCTTTACCATGCTTCCTGCTATTTTAAATCTAATCCTTGCCGGAGCGGGTAATCCGTTTGGGCGACTGGTATTTTCATTTACCATGATCATGGTTTTAATGGCTGGCCAGCGGTTGTTACCTGACGCACTAAAGTCAACAATTGTGATTTGGGCGCTGATCCTGGGCAGCCTGGCTTATTATGGGTTAGCTGCCGGTGTTTTACCGCGTGCCCCGGTGTTATCCCAGGCTGCGGCTGAGGGGGGGCTTTTGGCTGCAAACCTGAGTTTTGATCCTGTTGTTGTTATTTCGTTCTTATTTTGTTTTTTTACGCTAACGGCCAATGATCTGGGATCGATCCAGAGTACGGCCAATCTGCTTGCTGTCAGGGATGTTGAACAACGCACCAATGCGGGTCTGGTCGTGACCGGGCTGGGCAATATCCTTGCCGGCTGCCTGGGGGTAATTGGCCCTGTTAATTATTCGTTCAGCAGTGGGGTGATTATTGCCTCAGGCTGTGCGTCGCGGTTTCCGCTTGCGGCTGCAGCGCTGGGCATGATCGTGCTCGCATTTACGCCAGGTATTATCAGTGTCTTTTCGTATATACCGGCGGTGGTTACCGGCAGT
>JAQSXM010000230.1 GCA_029256645.1 Sporomusa sp.
TGAGCCAGGATCAAACTCTCCAATAAATTTATTATTGAAGCCGTTTATCGGCTCATTGTAAATCAAATCTTGTTTGTTGCTTGTGCTGCAAGCAGCACAACGCACATCTGGCATTTTTATGATGCATTACTTTACATTGTTCAGTTTTCAGGGAACGGTTTGTCGCATTCGCATTATTGCCGAGCTTGACAACTTTTATATGTTATCACGTTTATTGCACCGTGTCAACATAACATATTTGTTTTCCTTTATGCCATTACTTACTAGCTGTTACCTGTTATGGCATATTTTGCCGCACCAATTGGCGACTTATTTATAATATCACGCCACAATCAATTATGTCAATCCACTTTATAAAAGTAATTTTACCCAGGTTAAACCGGCTTAATCACAGATATTCATCACTCGGGTCCAAATACATAGAGTAATCAATCGGATACAGTGGATAGACCATATCAATGATTTGCGTTTGGTCATCCCAGGAAGCAGCTATATTGTAGACTTTGCTGATGTCATTTATTGTTAAAAACGGCTGCCCTCCTATAAGCTTAATCGGTGCCAGTTTGCCGTGTATAAACAATTCACCAGTATTAGGCCGCCAGGTTACTCGCTCACCTAACTCTTTCGCAACGGTGAGGGCCGGTATTACCAAAGCATTCCCCATTCGTTGAATATCCCCTGATAATAGCCGACCATCTAATCTGGCAATAGGCAACAACAGTTCCAGGCAATTTTGATCGTCATTCCAAGTTTCCCGCCCCCCAAACAATATTGATAAATAATCGACATTAACATATACGGTATTACCACGCTTAACACCAGGAACAGTCTGATTCTGCCGGGTTACTGTCCGGTTGCCGGCATTCCAGTGTACGGAGGTACGTAAACTATCGGCTAAAGCTAAAACCGGTACATACTTCTTACCTCCCCAGGTTATTATGCGCTCAGGACGTAATGTTCCGTTTATTTTAAGATTATGAAGCTGAGCAAATACAACTTGATGATCAGGGATAGTTTCAATGAGTTTCTGCACAAAAGCATCGTCAATGAGATTCTCTAGTTCAGCCTGCTTCAAGGCTGCTTTAACATCAGCCAGCGTAACCCTCTGGCGATTATATACATCAGGATAAATACCAATAGTCGCCTGTCCCCTAGTATCAATTCGCACTTTAATTCGTTCATACTCGATTTTGACCGGAGTGTCACAGTCAACAAGCTCAAATATCTCTTCCGCGTCTGCTTCCTGCATCCGGATACAGCCATTAGAGATAGCCAGTCCAATTGACCCGGGAGCATTTGTACCATGAATACCATATAGTGATCCAAGCCCCATCCAGCGATATCCCAAGGGGTTATCCGGTCCGGATGGTACAACATAGTTCTTACCGGGGGGATACCATGCCGGATCAATCTCTTTTTCGATTATTGAGAACTCGCCAACAGGAGTTGGAGTATCTGGTTTACCAATAGCAACCGGGTATTCCTTCACCATTATATTGTCTTTATACAATTCCAGTGTACGACTGGGGAGATTGACGATAATTTGATTTAAGGCTTCCTGTGCCTGAACTGGCTCAGTAAATACGATAAAGCACAAGATCAACCAGAATACTCTTTTCCACAGCTGTTTACCCATGCCGACATCCCCTTTTATAAATGCCTAAGACAATAACATATATGACAGGAGAGCCGCTGGTATTCGTTAATTATTCGTACAAGCTCCAAAAAAATTAGGTTAGCGCATTATATAATGCACTAACCTAATAAATGTCAGTACCAGATTAAAAACCTAGTTCTTCCCCGATAATGATCACCTCTACATCGGTAACCGCCGGCTTCTTATGCATAACTGTAGTGATATTACATATCCGGGTCGGCCCTTGACAATCCATACATTCACCAGTCACAGTACATGGATTAGGACGGCTTAGACGTTTATTGTTAATAGGAGCAGCAAACAACTCAATACGATCCATCGCTGCATCAATATCGGTAACAATTTTATTTACGCCTGTGATAACAATGACTTTTTTAGGGCCAAAAATCATCGCTGCAACCCGGTTACCGGCACCATCGACATTGACAAGTTCGCCTTTTAGAGTCAGGGCGTTCGTACCTGTTAAGAATACGTCACAGGTCATTTGTTTGCGACGCAATACCAGGGTCTCTTCCGGCGATAGCCCTGGCTTATTATGGTTGAACACAGTATTACCCCGCTCTTCCAGCAAGGTATCGATCCCCACTTCTTTAATTGTCCATGAGCCGCCGATACCTACAGTAGCGTCACATGGAATCAGCACAGTCAATTTGTCTAAGGCTTCTTGCCTTGTGTTGACATAAGAAGCAGTAAAATTGTTTTTTTGCAGAGCCTCAACAACTTTTCCTGCAATCGTTTGATTGTGCCAGTTTTTTAATTCACTCATTGAAAACGCCCCTCTCTATTTATAATTTTTGGGAAACCATCTGCACGCTGGCCATGTCTGCCATTTCTTCAGCAGTATACTGGTTGTACACGATGTTAAGGTGTTTAGCATAGGATAGGCCATTAAAGCTGCCATTAGCCTGGCTCGTTATAGCCGCATTGAGCTGTCCGGCAAATTCCGGCGTCAATGTGACCTCCCTCATGGCCCGGACAATACCATCCACAGCATCCACAAGGGTAACCTTGAGCGTAGCAGCATCTGCAGCTTCTTCAGGATACACACGAATACCCCTTGGAACGGTATGCCAGGAATACGGCGCATCGTTCCAACTTTCGTTTCCAAATTTAAAGAGTAAAAAAATAATAGGGCCATCAATGTATAGACTTAGCTCAGCAGCACCATTTTGAATATTTTCTATTTCCTGGTTAATAATCCCTGCTTTGACAATAACAAGCCCATGACCGTCACTATCCAGACGATAAGTAATTTTTTCTTCCAGCTTGTTTTGGCCTGATTCGTACAGTTGTCCAACTTGGCCTGTTCGCATCATGCTCCACCACTTTTCTTATGTAGTCTTGATTCCTATATTATACCATTGTCTTTATCGATATTAAACCAAGGTGTTCACACTAAATCTACTACTCAGAATTTTCCATAAAGACCGGTAATAATCCAGCAGCAGTTTTCGGAACACTATAGTAAGCGTTCCAATTCAAACGCTCAATAAGTCTCTCAGGAGGTGATTTTGTGTTATTGCGCAAAATCCGGGGATGCGATGGTTGCATTGAAAGTAGTGCCTGTGAGTTTTCCTCAGAGTTCTGCCCTAAAGCAGTGCTTGATCTCAACCTAGACAACGGCTTGGATGTTGATCCTGCACTAAGAAAGTACCGGGAACTATACCAACGCTTAGACAGATAACCTATATAAAAAGGAGGTCCAGCGTGAAAACTACGATCAAATACGCTCATGGTAAAGGATTTAGCAAAAACCTGTCTTCAGTTACAGTGCTAGCTAATCCGCGCATTAATCACGAAATTCAGGAAAATATCAAAAAGGCCCGCCCACAAAGATTACTAAGCGGACGGGCATAATTAATTTTCTAGGATTGAATAAACAGTTCCGGCGGCGATAAAACACGTCTGCTACTCAAGGCTGCTACTTGGCAGCCTATTTTTTTCGCGGCTGTCAGATCGATCGTGCTTGGTATTCGATAAATCTCAATAAGGGCAGCTGCCACTTCTTCAAGGGCTGCATTGCCTGACCGTTCCCCAATACCAGCTGCAGTTACACTGGCAAATACGGCCCCGTTTTTTAATGCTGCCAATGTGTTGGCTGTAGCAAGACCAAAATCATTGTGAGCGTGCATTTCTATTGGCAGCGGACAGCGAGCCGTCAAGTCGCCAATGATCGAAGCAGTAGAAAACGGGTCTAACAACCCCACGGTATCAGCATAACGGATGCGCACTGCCCCTAAGCTGGCACTAAGCTCAGCTAGCTCGAGAAACTGTTCTGAGCTAGCCCTTGATGCATCTTCAGCACCAACTGACACATAGCAACCATGGCTTTGTGCCAAAAGCACGGCACTCTTTAGTTGATTCAACACCCACTCACGACTTTTCTTTAGCTTGCGATGAATATGAAGATCAGATACAGGAACAGAGATATGCAAAAATTCAAAACCACACGCAATTGAGGCTTCAATATCCTCCCGGCACGCGCGATTCCAGGCAAATACCACGGCTTTCAGGCGGGCATCAAGAATGAGCCGCATAGCCTCAGCTTCTTCCGGCCCCATAATCGGCGTACCCGCTTCGATCCAGGTTATCCCAGCTTTATCAAGCGCAGTGGCAATAGCCAGCTTTTCCATGGCCGTAAAGACAATCCCGGCCGCTTGCTCACCGTCGCGTAATGTGGTATCAATTAAAACACCCTGATTGAGTTCTTGCATATATTTGCACCTCTCAACTGAATAGGTATAAACGCTGTAATTCCTCATCACTAATCGCCGACTTTTTGCGGACAGACAATGCCCGTACACTAGCAAGCAATTTTTTACTTTCAACCTCTTCTAACCGTATTCCCCAGGCTGCAAACTTGGTTTTCAGTGCAGTGGTCCCTGAATGCTTGCCAATAATAAGCCGTCTGCTTAACCCTACAAGCTCTGGCGCATACGGCTCATATAACCAAGGATCCTTATTGACACCATCCACATGCAAACCTGACTCATGCGAAAAAATAGCCGGACCAATAACGGCTTTGTCCTCAGGAATAGTAAGCCGTAGCGCCACAACAACCCGTTGACAGCCATTTGCTAAATCAGGTGGTATCTCAATATCTATCTTTGCCAGTTGTTTAGCAACCATCAGCGCTTCTTCCCAGGGAGCAAAGCCACCGACTCCGGCTACCGCCGTCACTACCTGCCTGACACCGGCTTTCATCGCGGCCAGTGTATTAGCGGTTGCCAAACCATAACCATTGCTAGCCTGGATGCCAATAGGGCAATGCAAGCTATTCTTTAGTGCAGTTATTTGTTCAAATGTGGTAAGTGAATCTCCATTTCCTTCCTTATCCCCATAAATAACGCCAGCTAATGGATAACTGCTGATCCGGGACACAACCTCCAGCATTTCTGGCAGGTCCAGCTTAGCTAAGCCTTCTAACAGCAACGTGACTTCCAAACCGCGTCGTACTGCTTCAAGCATAACCGCTTCCAGTTTCACCGTAAAATCCGGGGAAACAGCATTTGCACCTACCACAACCTGTTCGATACCTGCCTGTTCTAGCCATTCGAGTTCAGGAACTGCTAAGTCAATCATACCGCAGAGTTTGAGGTAATGTTGAACACCCGACAATTCCGGACGATATCGTTGCCAATCCGGCAGGCAAATGCCAGCCTGCTGAATACCCAATCTCGATAGCAAGCTGGCAACGTCTGCCAGTTGTTCACTGGTAAACTGCCTCCTGATGGCTGCATTTAGTGTCTGATCAATCCAGGTTGGCTTGCTCATGTGAAATCACCCACAACTTTGTTTTTTTATGATCAGCTTAACGCCATCTGCAAGCCGCTCGGCTTTACAGTCAAACTTTCCGCAGGCCCAGTCAGCTTCCAGCCAGGGAGGGATGTGGCTGCATAAGACTTCCACCAGATAAAAGTTACCGTTTAGTAGTGGTTGCAGCACTTGCTTAGAGGTCATTCCGGTACCGTTCTGCTGCAATTCCTTAAGTGATACCTGATAGCAGCCTGGCCCGGTCTCAACAACAGCCGGGGTTACGGCCTTTAGCGGCGCTGGCTGGCGAGCTGCAATTTCTTCCTGAATTAACACATATTCAAGAAATTCTATCGGGCGTCCATCAAATTCCCAAATACTAAACCCAGCTTGTTCAAGTTCTTTGTACATAAGTCCGGAAACGGTCCGGGCAACAAATACGCGGCATGGTTCTACTAATTCAATCATCACTGTTAATTGTTGCCGCACTCCTGCCATCCCACTTGTGCGGTCAAGCTGAAATGCAGTCTCGCTGACTGATTGCCATTTCCCTTGCTGGCGATGGTAGACAATTACTTTGCCCACTTCTTCCAAGGCGGCAGTACTGCCGTTCTCACCAACAAACACTGCTATTTCCCGCGCCATTTTACTACCTCCTTTCCC
>JAQSXM010000231.1 GCA_029256645.1 Sporomusa sp.
AATAAAGTTATATTATTGAAGCCGTTTATCGGCTCATTATCAATCAAATCTTGTTTGTTGCTTGTGCTGCAAGCAGCACATCGCACATCTGGCTTTTTTTGATGCATTACTTTACATTGTTCAGTTTTCAGGGAACAGTTTGTTGCACTGTCGCTTTGTGACGACTTATATATACTAACACATCAAATTCAGGCATGTCAATATATCTTTTTTGGTGTTTTTTGGCGTTTGCAATATTTTGCTGTATTATTTTACCTAATTATCGCCAAGCGACTTTTATATGATATCTAAATATTAATGTATTGTCAACCACCAAGCGAACTTTTTCGACCAATTCCCATACTTCTTAGTCAGAAATATTGCGGATAGGCTGCTTTAGCCATCTCAGTAATACCATGAACAACGTAGTGGGATGTAGAATACATGTAGCGGTCAGGAATCTGGACAAGGTTTTTATTCTCAATAGCTTTTACCTGACGTAACGCTGGATCATTCTCTAAATCAGACTTAAACTGCTTAAAATCTGTTTTTCCTGTATAGTCCCAGTCCGGAAGCAAAAGAATATCCGGCTTTATTTTAATAATCTGCTCTTTTGATAACATTCCGTTACTGTCAATCCCGGCACTAGCCGCTCCGTCTATCACGCCGGCATACCGGCACATATCCTCAAACATACTGCCCTTGCCCCCGGTGCCTCCCATTAAAGAATAATTAACGACAATCTGACGCTTATCAGGTGGTATTTGGTCTATTTTCTTGCCAACCTGCAACAGCTCTGCCTCCATGTCTGCAATAAGCTTATTGCCTGCTGGTTCCTCACCTACGACATGTGAGATTTCAGCGATTACCTGCTTTACCTCTGCAATATTATTAGGTGTTTTATATACATACACAGGAATCCCAACATCCCTGATGCTCTGAATGAGCTCAATTGCCTGCCAATCGGCTGTAATCACCAGATCCGGGGACATCGCTACAACACTTTCAGCATTTGCGCGTATCTTTCCTGAAACACGCTTAGCCTCTGCTGAAATGTTGGAAATACTGCTGTCATCAGCTAAATAGGTCAGCGCGGCAATCCGCTCTGCAGGCACAAGCCCCATGAGTATCTCATCAGTTCCGATGGTCAGAGATACCAGCCGCTGAGGTTTACGCGCCAGTTTGACGATATGACCTTTACTATCTGTAACAGTATAACCACTAAGAGGCTGTGCCGTCTGCGCATTGGGACTGTTGCCACAACCAGTGGTGAGCAAAAATATACAACTGAGAATTGCGGCCAATCGGCCGATAATTGCCGAACGCTTCATTTCGCTAACCTCCTATCAAATTACCTGCATCATATAATAGTATTGCTCTCCCGTCAGCCCATTTTGCTTACATATCTGTATCAGCAGGGGCATATAATTGCCATACCTGCTTTTTGTATGTTTCATTTGTCCTACCCGGGGAGGAGGAAAACGATGATAAAATATGCCTCCAAAACTAATACAAAACTAATAAGAGTATTATTGTCCTATTGGTTGTCAGCGGCAGGTTTACAGGCTTGGATTTTAACAGTTTCATTGATGTTTTGCACAGGATTAATTGTATTATTGACAATGCAGCTTAACAATTGGCAAGTTGGCTTTTATAATCATTTACAGCAACACAGTTTTGCCGGCTTTAATGAGTCCTTAACTACATTTGTTATGATTTCCTTAGTATTAGTAACAGCCTCAGGCAGCCAAACCCATTTTAAAATGTTGCTGCAGATACGCTGGCGCCAGTGGATAACAGACAAGTATATCGCCTTGTGGCTGCACAACCAAAACTATTTCCGCATGAGTTTGCACCCGGACACTGTTGATAACCCGGACCAGCGGATAGGAGAGGATATTAATCTATTTGTCACTCACTCGTTAGAATTAGCAACAGGATTGTTACGTCAAATAATATCCCTCACCGTATTCTCAGCTGTGCTGTGGCAGTTATCTGGTGAAATAAAATTCACCCTTTTCGGTAGGGAATTTGTTCTTCATGGCTATTTAGTTATAGCAGCCCTAATCTACTCTACATTCGGAACATGGATAACCATGCTGGCAGGCCATCCGCTTATGACGCAGAGTAATGTTCAGCAAAGCAATGAGGCTGATTTTCGCTATTGCCTTGTCCGCCTTAAGGAATATGGTGAATGTGTTGCGCTTTATAAGGGCGATCAGCAGGAGAGGGTTAACTTGCTGGATCATCTCGCGCGAATTGTTACTACCTATCTTTCCATAATAAAGACGACCCGGACGATCACCTGGATATCATCAATCTACTCACAGCTCTCGATCGTTTTTGCGTTTTTAATCGCTTCTCCCCGGTATTTTAATGCCGACTTACAGCTTGGCCAATTATTCGAAATATCGGGCGCTTATTGGTATGTCCATTCTGCACTCTCGTACATTATAGACAGCTTTGGCAGGATAGCCCAGTGGAAAGCAGTCACCGACCGATTAAACGAATTTTACACTCAGTTAACCACTACCAATAAAGCGTCCAAACGACTACCCGCAATCTCTGCAGCAAATAACCACAATACGGTAGCGATGAAAAACCTTACAATATTATCTCCCACAGGTCAGGTTTTAATAAACAATCTAACACTAGAGCTAAGGCCGCGAGAGAGCATTCTTATCACCGGGCCTTCAGGCTGTGGAAAAACCACATTACTGAAGACGTTGTCAGGAATATGGCCGTTCTTTGATGGAAAAATCACCTTACCATCTGAGAAAAAGATGCTTTTTTTACCACAAAAACCATACTTACCTATTGGTTCACTACGCCAAGCCATTTTATACCCCTATAGAATGGCTAACACAACCAATATGACAATAAAGGAACTCCTGACTAGTTGCGGTTTATGCTCACTGCTGCAACACCTGGATCGGGAGGCGGACTGGTCAAAACTACTTTCCCTTGGTGAGCTTCAGCGAATTTCCATTGCCCGGGCAATCTTGCATCAACCTGAATGGCTTTTTCTGGATGAAACAACCTCCTGTGTTGACACCAGGATGGAACAGGCTATGTATCGTATTCTCAAAGAGAAATTACCGAAAGCATCATTTATCAGTATTGGTCATCGGGACACCCTGAGAGCTTATCACCAATGGATATTACACTTAGATGAAACCGGCTTATGGCACTGTTCTGAGCAAATAGCCAGTCCTGGTAATGAGACGCGGAGTAAGCGCAACGCCGGCAGTTAAAACTCTATCCCTTGTTGGGCCGGTATTCCCTTTTTATACGGATGCTTGACTACGCACATTTCTGTAACCAAATCGGCCTGATCGACTATCGCCTGCTGTGCATCCCGCCCAGTAAGTACGAGGTGCAGGGACTGTGGTTTTGCTTCCAGCAACGCTAGTACAGCCTCTATAGAGACCAGTCCAAACTTAATGGCATAGTTGATTTCATCCAGGATAATCATATCCCATTTGCCTGACATCATTTCTTTTCTGGCATCAAGCAGTGCATCTTCAGCTGCATCTTTGTGATCAGCTAAAGCCTCGTCTTTTGCATGCCGTACAAAACCTTCCCCCAGCTGGCGTATGACGAAGTCTTCCCCCATTCTCGCCGCAGCCTGAAGTTCGCCGTATTTCCAATTACCTTTAATAAATTGTAAGACAAGTACCTTAAATCCCTGTCCCCAGGCCCGCATTCCCAGCCCTAACGCAGCGGTTGTTTTCCCCTTACCGTTACCTGTATTGATAATAATTAACCCTTGTCGCTCTTTCACAGCCTCAACCCCTCTGTATAGTTCAGAATATCTATTCCTTATCACATCTTTTACTTATATTTCCCACTGGAAATCATATTTTCCTGCTTCAATGCTGGTGAAACATGGAAATGAAATTTTGCACCTTAGATGAGATACTCATCTTTTTTTGTTTCTATTATTTCCATATAACTATTAAATTTTCGGCACAACCAAGGATCAAACAGGGTACCCGCACAGCGCTCAAGTTCCCGCAAAGCTTGCTGAGTATCTAAGTTCCGGTGATGTTCCCGCCGCCTGTTGGTCATTTCATCAAACGCATCACAGACAGCAAGCATTCTACTTAAAAAGGGAATCTCGGCTTCTTTAAGGCCTTCCGGAGATCCGCTGCCATCATATCGCTCACGGTGGTAACGGATAACCTGGCTGATTTCTGACAACCCCATAGCATTAAGTATTGCCCCGCCATATAATGGATGAAAGTTAACCAGAGTCGCCTCATGCTCTGACAATGGTTCGGTTTTGTTTAGTACCGTACTTGATAAGCATAATTTTCCAATATCATGCACCATCCCGCAGGTCAAAGATTTTTGCATTTCCTGCTCAGAGAAATCCATACAGGCTGCCCATTCAAACATCTGCATGGCAACACTCTGGCTATGGCTAAGGGTTCTGGGATCATGTTTTCCAAGAAGCGATAATAAGCTAGCAACTTTTTGCATTCTAAGTCCCTCCGTCCTTGTAGTAGTACTAGACACACGATAACTGATCATCGTCCTTTTACCCCATTCCTGGAGATCGCATTACAGGATGTTACTAAAACAAAACCCCCGAGACTGGCTCAGGAGTTTTTGTCCCAAGGACGATTCACCCTGTACAAACAAATAAAAACCCTCCCCTGAATGATGCGGGAGGGTCAAAACTACAAAAGAAATCTATCTAATAGAAAATCCCGGCTATAAATAGCCGGGAAAGAAAAGATTATTTCATATAATCCCCTTCCCCATCGCGCGTGGGTAAAAACGGTGACTGTCAGACAGGCAGTTCTCCTGGCTCTGGATCATTGCTCGCCCAAACCTTCCCAAGACGCAGGTCTCAGTGGTATACCTTGGGTCTACTCCCCATTACAGTGGCGGGACCGCGCCGGCATTACACCGGTCTTCCCTATTAAGCCCTTGCGGGCACCTATCTCTTAAATATTAAATTGTTTATGTACCAGTTGTATCTGGTTTAAATGTAGCATGTAGTAAAAAATCTGTCAATGAATATTGTTTGAATTATTCTTTTCCAGACGCCTGAGCCAGCTTCGCACCTAATTCCTTGCAAAGACTGAGCCCCTGCTCATCAGGATTTTCCTGAACAACTAATCCGCCTGCAACCAGCTGAGCTCCAAGCCCCTTCATTCTTTCCTCCCAGTCTCTCATCCACTGCCCATCGCCCCAGCCATAAGAACCAAATAAAGCAAGCGGCTTTCCAGTCAATTCTGCGGCCTGCAAAGTTGTGACAAAAGGCTCCATCTCGGTCTCTTCCAATACCTCATCACCCATAGACGGGCAGCCCAGGGCAATTGCATCGGCTTCAAGTACAGTATTCTTTGACGCATTGTTTACAGCAATCAATTCAACGCTAACCCCATCATTATTTTTAGCACCATCCGCTACAGCTACTGCCATTTGCTCGGTATTCCCAGTACCACTCCAATAAATAACAGCTAATTTTTTCATGCTTTCTCCCCCTATAATTGAAATAGATTCTCAGTTGATTGTCAAAAAAAATATCAGCCAAGCTTTAGTTTAGCTGCTCACCTCCGTAATCTAATATCACTAGATCATGAAAATGATAATCGTTATCACTAATATACCTCTAAATTAGACTTTAGTCAATATCTCCCAGTATTTAAATTACTTAAATTGTTCTGTGGATAACGCATGACTCTAACCATTCCCGGCGTTCTGGTGTTCCGGGAATGGTTAGAACGATGTCTTTACAGCTTCTCATCCCTTACAATGCGTCCATTGGACACGTGAATAACCCGGCACATGCGCCGGGCAATATCAGCTGCATGAGTTACAATGACTACAGTATGGCCCTGCTGGCTAAGGCTGCTAAAAACGTCCATAATTTCGTCACCGGCTTTAGTATCCAGATTAGCAACCGGTTCATCAGCCAGGATGATGTCCGGATTGTTGACAAGTGCCTGGGCAATGGCCACACGCCAGACCGTGTGAAAAACATCTTTCAATCCAACGGAAAGTAACCGTTCTTCTAATAAAATTAAATTTTTAGAGTGTTTAAGTTATATAAAAACGAAGAAA
>JAQSXM010000232.1 GCA_029256645.1 Sporomusa sp.
TTGATTCTTCTTTAGCAGAATCAATAAACCACAAGTATTAACAATTAAAATATCCGCAGCATGAGGGTCGTCTGTAATGTGTATATTATTATCAGCCAAAATTCCTAACATTATTTCAGTGTCAACAAGATTTTTGGCACATCCTAAACTAACAAATCCTGCTGTAAGCATAATTACGGCCCTCCTTATTGTATCCCCAGACGTACTGCCTGGACCCATTTATTTAATAGTTTGCGTTGTTGTTCAGGCAAATACATATCATGATGGTCAAGTAATGGTATATCTTTAGCCATGAACTCCCTGCCCATACGGGTTTCCGGGTTTGTCGGCACAAAGTAAAATTTTTGTTGCGCCATAGCAGCAAGTGCTCCGGCCTGAGTCAACCAATCAATGAATTGTTTGGCTTCTGAGCCATGGGTAGTCCCTCTAATTAAACCTACCCCTGTCAACAAATAAGCTGTTCCATCTTCAGGATAGATAATCTCTATCGGAAAACCATCCCTCGCATACCGCATCGCTTCACTATGAACAACAATAGCAATATCAACTTCACCCATACTGGCCATTCGCGCCGGGGTTGCCAAAAATTTAGCATACTGAACTATTTGGGGGTGCAACTTTTTGAGGAAACTCAATGTCTGCGCTTCGCCATTAGCCGCAACTAACGTATATAAAAGATTAGCCGCAGCATCAGCTGCCAGAAAATCAGTCATACCAAATCTTACTTTAGATTCTAAAGGTAAGTCAGACCACTTCAATGGTTTTTTAGCTGCTTTTCTCAAATAATCCTGGTTAGCGGCAAAGATTATCGGATCATACCAAACACCAGTCCAGTAGCCATCAGTATCTTGAAATCCTGTTGGTATTATATCGGTGTATTCTGATTGGTACGGTATCAACAGCGCACTATTTTTGGCTTGTTTCAGGGTTTTACGGTTAGCAAGGATCAGATCAGCTTGTGGATTTGAAGATTCTTCAATTAGTTTAATAAACAGTTCCTTTTCGGTAAGCGGTGCAATATTAACTCTGACTTTTGCTAGCTTCTCATATTCCTGCGCTAAAACGGACACCTGTTCAATTGGCAAGGTAGTATAAACTGTAATTGTTGTCAGACTGTCTTTGTTTTCTTTGCCTGCATACCCTGCTAGATACGTAGTTCCGGCTATCGCCAATATGATTAAAAAAAACGATATCAATAATAATGGTAGATAACGTTTCATATGTTACCTCCGCTTATAGGTATATAGGATAAATAGTTAAGGCAAACATATATACTATACCTTTTTTTTCACCGTTATGCAAGTCCCATTAATCCTCAAAATTCCAGAACCCATAGTACATAAAACCAGCTTATTCTAAAACACATGATTTTATGGTAAAATTAGATATCATGAAAGGAGTTGTTATTATGTCAGAAAGACCCACCTGGTGGTCTTTCCTTCATCCTGATTTAACTATTCGCCTGCTTTTCATAATAGCTTTTTTGCTACTTGTCGCGATTGGATATGCTTTTGGTGTATATGATGGTATAGTGCAAAAAAATCTACAGGCAGCTTTAAATTCATTAGGGGCATTGTTGTTATACGCAGTCCCTGCCCTTGGTTTATTAAAACTTAAACGTTGGGCGCGCTTATTTGAACTGGTGCTGTCTTTTATTTTCGTAGTTATTGGCTTCATAATTATGTTTGGTCATAACATGACAATGGGCGTTATAACGATAGTCCCGCATGGCTTAATTGGCATGTATCTCTTATCTGACGATTGCCGACGCGCATTTGGCCTTATAAATAAAGCAGACTAGGATCTTCTAGTCTGCTTTATTTTTGTTTTGTTTCTTGTGGCTGTTAAAGGCCTTCGTTTCTCAACTTTTCCACTCGGCCCCTTACTTATGTTATATTGTCTGTTTTTTAGCGGGCGAATTAGACATTTAGGCTCATAGCCGATTAAATCCAGGCGCCCCGCTGTTGTCAATGCTTCATACACAAGCTCATGGTTCTTGGGGTCGCGATATTGCAACAACGCCCGCTGGAGCCGTTTATCATGAGGAGTTTTCGCAACATACACTTTTTCCCTGGTAAGTGGATTTATCCCTGTGTAATACATACAGGTTGACAAACTGCCTGGGGTTGGAATAAAGTCTTGCACTTGTTCCGGGTTGTAACCGGTATCACGCAAAAATTCCGCCAGTTCAACGGCCTCTTTGAGCCCTGCACCAGGATGACTGGACATAAAGTATGGCACTAAATATTGCTCTTTCCCCAAATCCTTATTTGCCTGCTCAAAGGCTTTTTTAAATTTCAGGTAAGTTTCCTTACCCGCTTTACCCATTAATTTAGTAACCTTGGGCGAGATATGTTCAGGGGCTACTTTTAGTTGGCCACTGACATGATGCTCACATAGCTCCCGCAAAAATTCCATGTCATTGGCAGCCAAAAGATAGTCATAACGCAACCCTGAGCGGACAAACACTTTTTTAATACCCGGTATTTTCCGTATCGCCCTAAGTAGTTCCAGATAGTCATTATGGTTGGTATTTAGGCTTTTACAAGCGGCAGGAAATAGACATTGCTTACCCCGGCAGGTTCCCCGGTCTGCTTGATGGTCGCAGGCTGGTTGCCGAAAATTTGCGGTAGGCCCCCCTACATCATGTATATAACCTTTAAAGTCAGGTAATTTAGTAATTTGCCGGGCTTCCTGCAATATGGATTCTTTACTCCGGCTTTGTATTATTCTGCCTTGATGTGCATACAAAGCACAAAATGAACAACTGCCATAACAGCCACGATGACTGACAATGCCAAACTTTACTTCCTGAATAGCCGGGATACCACCAGCTGCTATGTAATCCGGGTGATAGGTACGTTGATACGGCAAATCGTAGATCTCATCCATTTCCTGTGTAGAAAGCGGCATGGCAGGTGGATTTTGTACTACATAATACTCACCATGATTCTGGACTATTGTTTTCCCCCGGATAGGGTCCTGCTCTAAATATTGAGTTTTAAAGGCCTCTGCAAAATCTTGTTTATTATTGCTTACATCTTGAAAACTTGGGGTTTCAGTATATTCCCAAAGATGATCTAATGACTCTGTCCGATAGCAGGTTCCTTGGATGTCACGAATATTATCTATACTAATCCCAGCAGCTAACTGCTCAGATAACTCTTTTATCTGTTTTTCACCCATGCCATAAATCAACAGATCGGCCCGACTATCAATTAATATCGAGCGGCGAACACTATCTGACCAATAATCGTAATGAGCGAACCGCCTCAAGCTTGCTTCAATCCCGCCAATAATCAGCGGGATGGTCTTCCATAGCTCCCTTATCCGGTTGCAATAAACAATTGTCGCCCGTTCAGGCCTGCGTCCTGCCTGGCCCCCGGGCGAATAATTGTCAGTACTGCGGTATTTTTTAGCAGCGGTATATTTATTCAGCATGGAATCAAGGTTGCCTGCTGAAACTAATACCCCGATCCGGGGCTTGCCTAATCTTTTAAAATCATTTGTTGAACGCCAATCTGGTTGGGATATTATCCCAACCTTATACCCATATTTTCCCAACAGCCGTGAGATAATAGTTGGACCAAAACTGGGATGATCAACATACGCGTCTCCGCTGATAAACAGGAAATCCAGTTGCTCCCAGCCCCGCTTAGCCATATCTTCACGGGTCGTTGGTAAAAAATCAGTCATATTGATGTAATTCCTCGCTTCTATTGAGTAATACCGTTTAAAGTGAATGTTTTAGCAACAACTTCGCCACTACCCCCAATTTTCCCCACAACAATGCCGTTATATACCAGATCAACAGCACTGGCATTGCCAAATTTAGCAGTAAGTTTAGTTGTTGCTTCCCATGTAAATGACTCGCCATTTTTGGGAATACCTTCATATATCTCTTTGCCATCTGCAATTATCTGTGTCCAGCACTGCGCATTATACTTAGCAGTTATGATAACTTTGCTGGCTGGTTTTGCCGGCAAGGCAGACTGGCTTGGCGTAATTGGCTGAGAAGACTGCTGTTGGGTCGCTTGTTCTGGTTGTTTTTGAGCAGCAGGAGGCGTCTCTGGTTTTGGGGCTCCAGATGACCACCAAGCTACTCCAGCGACCACACCAGCCGCCACAATCCCAATAATAAGCCACTTTGTCAATCCCCCGCTATTATTTAATGGGGGTCCGGGTATTGTCTCTGCCTGATTTACAGTTAGGGTATCCTCATTAATCTGGTCTTTATTCTGCCGATATACCTCCATTACTTGCTGCGAATCAAGACCTAAAAAAGTTGCATAATTACGGATAAAACCCTTCAAGTACACTTCACCGGGGATAATGCTATAGTTACCTTCTTCAATAGCTTCAAGATAAAGCGCCCTGATACTTATAGCACTTTCTATATCTTTTATCGATAGGCCTCTTTTAACACGTTCAGCGCGTAAGATCTCCCCTACTGTTTGCAAAACAACTACCTCCCCAACTCTTGTAAGTATTGGATTATATCGTCTGTAGCCTGCTCCACGTCATCAGCCTTCACGCATGTATCATAATTAGAAGGGTCTGTCTTTTCATAGCCATACATCGGATCATAATAATCCAAAAGCAATATTTTGACAACCTCACGTATCATACCAGACTTAAACCAATCTAATATTTGGTCGGTTTTTTTATTACCAATACGTTTGCGCAGCGATTGAATACCAGCAATTATTGCTTCGTGATTATTACCACACATGTCCATATATTCCGCAATTAACCTATCTACTCTTAACTCAATATTAGCAGACAACAGCAAATTCTTACCTTGTCGCATTGCATTAAACAAAGCCTCTGGTAAATAGACATTACCAATACGTTTGCTTTCGCATTCAACCACGATATAAGGTTGGTTATTAAGTTTATTGAGTTTTGCCAGCAGCTCGGCGTCAAAATTTTGGGCTGTTGCCGGCTTCCCTAATCCAATCTGTCCAAAAACAGATCCACGGTGATTAGCCAGTTCCTCTAAATCAATTGATGGAATATTTCTTCTTGCCAACCGATTTAGGATTATTGTTTTGCCAACACCAGTTGAACCACAAAGAACTACTATTACTGGCTTAACCACAAAAGTTCGCAATCTATCTAACACATATTGGCGATAGGCCTTATAACCACCTAACAGCTGAGGGGCTGGAACTCCCATCATCCCAAGTATGTTTACAATTGACTTGGAACGCATTCCGCCTCGCCAGCAGTAGATCACAACCTGTTGTCCTGATTTATAGATCTGACGAACTTGACCAACGATATCAGGCAACTTTGGTGAAGCAATTGTCAACCCTAGATCTTTGGCTTCTTCAATGCCTATTTGTTTATAAGTTGCTCCGACGTGAGCCCGCTCAGCATTATTAAATAAAGGAATATTTATTGCACCCGGAATGTGGCCCATGGAATATTCCTCCGGTGAACGCACATCTATAAAAGCTGGGCAATCAAGGATTACTGAGTCTTCTACTCTAATAATGTTATTCAATATTATCACCATTACTATTCTACCCTGCCACAAATGCTATAAGCGCTGCAACAAACTTATTTTTTAAAATATCTTGTATAAACTTGTTCCGAATTCATAATAATTTCCCTTGCTTTACTACCTATATTGGGTCCAACAATTTTCATTTCTTCCATCGTATCAATTAATCTAGCAGCACGCGTATACCCAATACGAAATTTTCGTTGCAACATAGAAACAGAAGCTTGTCCTGTTTCAAGTACCATGCGCACGGCTTCTTCCAATAGATCGTCCTCAAAATGGGTGGATTCCTCTTTACCTGTACTCCCAGTTTCTACGGTAGTTATGCCATCTGTATATTCGGGTTCAGCCTGCTCTTTAATGTAAGTTACCAAATCCTCAACCTCGGCATCACCAATAAAAGCCCCCTGAACACGGAGTGGTTTTGAAGCTCCAACAGGATAAAAAAGCATA
>JAQSXM010000233.1 GCA_029256645.1 Sporomusa sp.
ACATGCTCATAGTTAAAGCCGCAGTCACTCAGGTTATGTAAGTAGACTTCCCATAGACTTTGTGTTGTCTGACAGTCTTGAATATTGCTTGTCAAATAATGCAACATCAGGTAATTATTATTTACTTCGGCTATCCTTTGCTGTGTCTGCTTAAGTTGGGCGTTTTCAGATTCGAGCAGTGCTATTTTGGCAGTAAGTTCATCAATATGCATATTTGATTGTTGTTGTTCGCTCATCTGCCCGCCTCTTTTTGTAAAATATTACGCTTGTGACACAAGCAATAAATATCCTGGTTAACACATGATCCGCTTCGGCATACAATATATAAATTAATAATTACCGGAGGTGGATGTATGGCTATGTTCCGAGCCCGTAAAAACAAGCCTAAAGTCTTAGCCGAAGCTGCTACTGATTTATGCCCGGTTGAAGTATGCCCCAGCGATCCGGATTTACTACTGCTAAGGGACGCTGCCGCTGACGAGCGTAACGCGATTGCTTTTTATCTTGACGCTGCCAGAAACTCCTGCACACCCCAATTATTTCTCGATGTTGCTGAAGACGAAATGGAACATTATGTGGAGATTATGCGGGAGATATCCCGGTTAGACCCGGTACAGGCTGCATTACTTAGTGAAGCAGGTCTTGATACGCTGGTGATGAGTCGCCCGCTGTTTCAGTCCAAATCGAAAACCGCCAAAGAAATCGCATTGAAAGATACGCAAGTGATACTGCCGGACAAGAAAGAAATGCCAACAGTCCACCTGTTAACCAGAGCCTTAAACGACGAATTTCTGGCCACCAATAAGTACCAGCGCTATATGCTTACCGCCGAAAATACTGAAGTACAAATACTATTTTGCCACTTAATGAATGAAGAAAAAAAACATATCGCTGAATTTACTGCAGCATTATTTGAGATTACTAACGAACCCTTACCATTAGAACATGATTAAATGGTAATAAAAAGGATAGGCCCGGTCAACCTATCCTTTTCTCCTGCCGCTCTGTTGTACAGGCTGGTTACTGGACAATTTAGCTTTTGGTGCTACTGCCGTCAGTAACACTTGATGGCCCTGACAAGAGACCTTTACCTGATAATCGACAATTCCTTCTTTATACAGATTGAGTTTAAGTTCTAACAGTGCTTTCCCAACAGACTCTTTAAGTTCTGGTGTAAGAAAAGCACTATTAATATCCTCAGCCGCCGGATCCTTCTTAGTCGCTCTAACCACTGGCGGGGCAGGCTGTTCGTCATTAATAGCCGTCTCGAAGGTTAACTGCTCATGCCACCCTTTGAACATCTCACTATCACTGAGATTTTTTTTAATCTTTGTCAAATATAACTACCTCCTAGAAGACATAAAACTAAAATCTGCCACCACGGCAGTAAAGATATCAATCATCGCCTGCCGGTGGTGCTCTCTGAGCGTCCGGGCAATTTCCACCTGAAAAGCGTTATAGTTCTTGCCATAACCGGGATAACGCCGCCCGTCACCCCACCGGTGTGAAGCCAGTGACTGATTCCCTACCCAATGCTTATCAAAGATAACCTTAATATCAGGGGAAACCTCCCTGACTTTGGCTTTCAGGGTTTCGCCAAACCATTTCTTTACTCTAAACGAACATGTCTTGCCATGAATTGTCCCCACTTCAATACTAAGCGGCCCATGGGGCTGATCTTTCATGCCATGAATGCCAATGTGCAGGTATGGCCTTGCCAGGTTGCGGCTGCCTGGCGCGAGTAATCCTCTATTATACAAAAACTGGCTAATGACGTCCCGGTATTCCCATACAGCTTCATCATTGCCTGGTCCGGGCGGACGGTTAAGATCTGCGATAGTACGGGAAACAGTGCCTATAATTCCAGCGCAACCTGTTTTCGCCACAATTCCGGCAACGATCTCATCAGTAAACCGGTCAGCCTTAGGCGAAGCAGCGTGCACAGCATCAACATGGCAATAATTAGATCCAAAGCAGTATTTTATATAATTGCCGATTTTCAAAATTCCGCCCCCTGCAGATTTTTAGCTTCAGTATCAGAATAATAGCGACTAGTGGCTTCACCCACAGGGTCCGCCATGTCGGTTTATTATCTGTTAGATTATTTTTTGAAGTGCAGCAACCGGATATCCCCATAATTCTTTACCTGTTCCGGTAAATCCTGCAAAAAAAACACCGAAATTCCAGATATTACTGAAATTCCGGTGTTTGATTACACAGTACCAGACAAGCGCAATAGATTCTGGTCTATATTGGGATCAAGGCTTCCCAGTTCGCTAAATTCCACTTGCTGTAAGATTTCAGTACCTGGATTGGTCTCAAGAACTCCCTGTAATTTTTCAGACACAGTCCGCCGCCCCCTTTTACATTTACATATTTACACATATGTCAGCGTTTATATTATCTTGAATACATCATACAACTACATATGTTTCCTGTCAAGATATGGAATCGCAAAATCTAACGTAATTTAGATACATGACTTAATGCACTATTAAAGTAATCTATCCATATATACTAATAAACATACAAGAACACGCTGTTGCTGACACAGCGTGTTCTTGTATGTTTATTAACATTATTCACTGCTTTTTTCCGTAAAACTCCCCAGCTTAATCGCAGGGAATGTCTCCATAATTTTTCCGAGAAAATTACGCACACCGCCAGGCTGCCCACCTACAGGCATTGCCGCTAAAAAAGCATCCGGATCGAAATTAAGGTTCCTGAGCTGAATCATATCTACCCCAGTGTCGCCCAGAAATTCAAGCCAGGCAGCCTGTTCTTCCGGTCGGTCGTTGAGACCGGGAAATAGCATCATGTTAAGCGACACATAGACACCATGACTTTTGGCATAGGCAATGGATTGCCGCACATGATCCAGGCTGTAGGCAGCCTGATAGTAAGCCTGATAGGTCACCGGCAAGGCGCTGATTATACTGACCCGCATACTGTCCAGGCCGGCATCAACAATGGCTTTGATGCCCTGGGTGTACCCGGCATTGGTATTGATATTGATCTGCCCGCGGGCCGTTGTATCACGAATGCTTTTAATCGCTGCAGCGATTGCCTCGGCGGCTAGCGAAGGCTCACCTTCACAGCCTTGACCAAAGCTAATGATTGGCTCAGGCGCATTTGTCAGATGATATACACCAACAGCAGCTATTTCTGACGGCGTCGGCGAGAATACAATACGGCTTTGAGGAGCCGGGCAACACTCAGCCGGCTGCAGCGAAATACACCCCAGACAGTTAGCATTGCAAACCTGTGAAACGGGAATTCCGGCCTCCCAGCGCCGGTAAAACAGGTTTTGCGCCGTACAGCAGTGCCACACCAATGAGCAATTGGCCAGGTGCTCCACTAGACGGTTATTAGGCAAGTCCCGCCGTACCCGTGCAACCCGCTTCTTTAAATCAGGGGTATTATATCTGTACGGATGCCACTTAGCATTATCTGCTGTTTTTACAGCAGCCACATGGATTTCATCATTGTAAAGCACAGCAGCGGTATACCCAAAAAGCGGCAGTTGCGGGGCTTCCTGTTGTCGCTCATAAGCAGGCAGCAGGGTCCGGGTATAGCCGACAGGCAACATAGCCGCCACTGCCTGACGACCTTTCATTCGTTTAAGAACGCCACCGGCCATATAAACTGCATCCCGCCCTGGTAAAAACATAAGTTCAGCGCCTTCCGGCAGCCGAATCAGGTCATCCGGTTTCAGTGCCAAATAGCCTGCTCCGAGACGGGCAGCAGCCTGATAGCCAGGTGCATCAAATATCTCACCGTTGTTATCGGCATAAAGAGCTGTAATCATCATTTTACCCTTTGTTAAATTTATTCATAGCCTTAGTAAAACCTTCTTGCAAAATACATTCTACGGCCCCGGCAGCCTGATCAAGTGCCTGACTAATGGCCGGTGCCTCCTCGGTTGTAAACCGGCCGAGTACGTAGTTGGCGGTTTCCCAGCCCTGTGGTGGCCGGCCGATGCCAATCCGCACCCGGGCAAAATCATCTTTACCTAGTTCGTACAACATCGACTCAATACCCCGATGGCCGCCTGAGCCGCCTTTGAGGCGGAGACGCAGCCGACCTGCCGGTAAATCAAGGTCATCATAGATTACAGTAATATCACCGTATTGCACCTTATAGAAGGCGGCCAGCGGCGCTACCGCCCTGCCACTCAGATTCATATAGGTCAGGGGCTTAACTAAGAGCACCGTTTCCTCACCCCGGTATTCCGCCACCAGGGCGTTATATCGTTCACGCCACGGAGTTATTGCCCACTTGTCGGCTAATTTGTCTACAGCCATAAAGCCAATGTTGTGACGGGTGGCGCTATATTCCTGCCCGGGATTGCCCAGGCCGACAATAATTTTCACACTACTCCTCCACGCTCTTAAGAATTTCATCAACGGTGACAAACTTGTACCCTTGAGCCAACAGTTTATCAATAATAACCCTGGTGGCTTCTACCGTTTGCGTACGCGGTGCCGTACCGGCCACGCCGTCACCGTCATGCAACAGAATGACAGAACCATTCTTGACTTTGCGGATCGTTCTGTCGGCAATAACCCCGGCCCCCGGATTTACCCAGTCACGGCTGGCAACCGACCACTCAACAACGGTTAGCTGATATTCAGACATAATGTCCATAACAACTGCATCCCTAAAACCATGCGGCGGCCGCATGACGTGCGGCGCATACCCAACAATACCGGCAATTACCTTATTTGTTTTATCAATCTCCTCCACAATACCCTGACGGTCGAGTTTTAGCAGATCGACATGATTATAGGTATGATTACCCAACTGATGCCCTTCAGCAACAATTCGACTGATCAAAGCAGGGTATTTTGCAGCATTGTGGCCGAGAACAAAGAAGGTCGCCGGTATCTGACGTTCTTTTAGAATGTCAAGAATTTGTCCGGTATATGGCGGACATGGTCCATCATCGAAGGTCAATGCCACTAGCTTTTCACTTGTCTGTACTTCAGAAAACACAGGGCCGTAAAACCTGTTTTCGGGCAACACTGCGTTAAGAGTAAGAATAAACCCGGCGATAATGCCGAGAACAGCCATACCCAATCCCAGGCGGACCGGCCGTCGCAACACCCGGAAATAATCGAGTACCAGACTGAAGATAACGACTATTGTTAATAGTCCCAGCATACTGATAAGCCGGACCTTAGTGTCAAACATCGGCTTTTAATCCCGTTTCAATAATTTCCTTGAACATTATCAGCCAGGGGCCTTGCGAGTCATAGGTAGTCCCGCCAGGATAATAGCCTAACTTTTCATACACCCGGATAGCTGGACGGTTATCTGGCCGTACTTCCAGACGCACCCGCGTTACATGATGCTCCCGGAAATAGTGGTGTGCTTCAGCCATTAGCGAGCTTGCCACACCCAGCCCGCGCGCAGCTGGGGAAACGGCGATTGAGAGGATTCGGGCGTTTGCCGCTTTACCGGGAGTGGCGGCAGAGCGGAGAAAGGCAATTTTATTTAATATGATAACCTTGACAGGATGAAGGCCAAACCCATACTGACCGGTTAGCCAGTGCCAGGCCCATTTAACAAGATGTCCGCCGGCGATGGCTCTAAACCAGAGGTTGTTTAGCCGGATCGGGGCAAAACAATAACCGATTAGTTTTCCGGTTGTCGTTTTGGCAATAAGGGCAGCTTCGGGCTCTGCCGCATAGACCAGACTGAACACATCTTGCATCGCCTGTGGTTTGGGCAGGCGTCCGCCACAATGGTGGAGCACACTGTCAATAAAGCTTTCCGTGAACAGGCCGGCAATGTCGGCAATGTCAGCTGCTTGGGCCCGGGTGATCGCATAATTATCCATAGTAGTTTACTTACAAATAGGGCGCGAGTATTCGCGCCCTATTTAAAGTGACCTCCGTTATATCCTTATTCCGCAAATCAAAACTGTCTATATACAACACACTAAGGTATTCTAAAAGTTTTAATCGTCAAATAACTTGCTGACAGAAAGTTCACCAAAGATCCGGATAATCGCCTCACCCAATAG
>JAQSXM010000234.1 GCA_029256645.1 Sporomusa sp.
TATCAGCTTAATCCCTAATCCTACAAATATGGTTCCCGTTACCCAACGAAAATACTGCTCCAACTCCTGTTTAGAAACAAGCCATTGCCTTACGAAACTCGACGCTTGTGCGTAGAGAATAAGCACCACCAAGCCAAGTACAAAGAATATGAATCCATATAAAAACATTGTAATGGCTGCCAATTCACTGTTGGCATCAATAAATTGTGGGAAAAAGCTCATAAAAAATATTGCAGTTTTTGGATTTAATGCTGAAGTTAAAAAGCCTTTTATAAATAAGTTCTTAGTCGGTTCTTCTTTCATCAGCTCAATATTACCGGTGATAGACTTTTTACTGCTAATGGTTTGAATACCAATGAATAGCATATACAACGCACCGCAGATTTTTATAATACCGTATAGCGTTGCCGATTGTTGAAGAATAACAACTAAACCCAGTGCAGCAAATAATGCGTATAAAAAATCCCCTGAGCTCGCTCCAAATGCTGAAATTAAAGCAGCTCTCCGTCCTTGCGCTATCCCTCGCGTCATAACATACAGTGTATTCGGTCCAGGCATTAACACCAAGGCTAAAGATGCTATGATAAAAAACACTAAGTTATGCAGGTTGATAACCATCAGTTTACCTTCTTTCTTCTCCAGCCAAGATAATTTTCCAGGAAGAATAATACAATCATTATAACACATCATACCCTATATCATGGCTGCATACTGGTTTTTGACGCATTTCTTGCGGTATTGGATTAGGCACCCGCTCCTTGTTCCCGACAAGGGGACGGTGGTTCTGTCTTCATCGGAGCCAATACTCTCATTAATCTACCTTTGCTTACCTGCTGTGACTAACAAAAACAAAACCTCCACCTAGCTATAGAATATCAGGTGGAGGCAAACCTTATCGAATCATATGTACAACTGCCATCAAGCAGTATAGAAAAGGCAAAAAACGATTAGCAAATGTTACATCTGCTTTGCAGCTTTTGATGATGATAAAAGCAGGCCCAAAACTTTATTATCAGAGTTAATTAAATTAGATGTCCTCCAGAAACTTTAAGATACTTGTATCAAGCTTATCCTTCGGTTCTCAGATATACATCTTTATTGTTTCTTCACATTTGAGATGCCCACAATTTCAGATTTTAGCTGCCGCTTTTTAGGATAGGTCAGTTCAGATTTAGGTGTGATTCGGAAGTACTATGTAGACTCTGATTAGATTTAGCTTTATACCACGCCGCATACATTGTGGGTAATACCAATAGTGTCAATATAGTTGCACCAAATAACCCGCTAGCAATGGCGACAGCCATCGGACCCCAAAAGATGCTGGAAACCAGGGGGATCATTCCCAGGATAGCTGCTGCTGCTGTTAATAATATGGGTCGAAAACGTATGAGAGTAGCATTAATGATAGCATCCCATAATGTCTCGCCGGCAGCTTGCTGCTGATCAATTTGATCCATCAGAATGACCGAGTTTCTCATAATAATTCCAGCCAGGGCCAAAATCCCCAACTGGACAACAAAGCCCATAGGCTTTCCTGTTATCAGCAGTCCAATGGTAACACCAATGATACCAAGCGGAGCAGTCAGCAGAGTTAATACCATTTTAGGGATATTCTGCAGCTGAATCATTAATAGGATCATAATCGCTATAATCATTACCGGTACAGGTTTGGAGATAAACTCGGAAGCTTTGATGCTAGATTCCTTCGAGCCATCGTATTCGATACTATAGCCAACCGGCAGTGAAGCCTGCAGTTCGTCAAGACTTTTGTACACTTGTTCCGTGACATCGTCACCGGTTGAACCGGGTTTAATTTCTGCCTGAACGATAATCATGGGATTTAGATTATACCGGTAAATTAGCCCTTCTTCTGCATCAAATTTGATTTTTGCAATTTGATCGAGAGGAACATACTTACCGTTGCCAATATGAATGTTGAGGTCTTTCAGACGGGATGGATCATTACGATTCTCGGCATCAAAGCGAAAGACCATACTAACGGTTTTATCACCGTCCCGAAATTCGGAAACCGGCGCACCAGATAACTGTGCTTGAAGAGAAGTGGACAAAGTTTGGGAAGCGATACCTAACTTTCTAGCTTTGTCCTGATCAATTTCCAGATGGATCACTTTACTTTTTTCATGCCAGTTTAAATTTGTACTGTTCACGCTGGGATTAGCCGCCATAATTTTTTCAACCTGTTTGGCAATTTCCCGGACTTTATCATGGTCGGCACCTTTTACGCGCAGCATAACCGGATAGTCAGCACTCGGGCCATTAGCGATAACCTTACTATGGGCCAGAACCTCGGGGAATTCATCATTTAGAAGCTTATTTAGCTTGATCTGCAATTGGTCACGACCCACAGCATCTTTGGCCACAATAACAAACTCGGAAAAGTTAGGTTTGTTGAATGTAGGCTCAAAACTTAAGACGAAACGGGGAGCGCCTTCACCTACATGATACGTATAGAAATCAATCAACGGATCTCCAGCTAATTTTTCAGCAAACTGTCGAGCGATTTCATCACTGCTTTTAACATTAGCACCTTCTGGTAGTTGTAACTGAATGATGAGCTCCGGGCGGGTAGATGAAGGAAAAAATTCCTGTCTAACTAATCCAAGTAAAGCAATCGCTGCAAAAAAGCAGCCCGCGGTAGCGGTTAACACTAGTTTACGGTGGCTCAGGCACCAAATTAAAACTTGTTTAAACAATAGATAAAATTTAGAGTTATGTAAGTTAGCCCCATCCCCGCCATGGGTTTTAGGCTTAATTTTGATGAATAAGTAACCTAATAGGGGCGTGGCCGTACCGGCGACGATCCATGAGGTAAGTAACGAAATAGCTACAACAGAAAAGATGGTGGTACAAAACTCAGAAGCACTGCCTGGTGCGAAACCAACAGGAATGAACCCGGCAACGGTGACAAGCTCACCAGTTAAGCGCGGATATGCGGTAGAGGTATAGGCAAAACAAGCTGCATCAAATCTGCTCCAGCCTTCTTCCAGCTTAACAACCATGGTTTCAATGGTTATAATTGCATCGTCAACCAGCAGCCCCAAGGCAATAATAAGAGCTCCCAAAGATATTCGCTGCAGGTCAATCCCCATAAGGTTCATAAAGGTGAATACGATCCCAATAACCAAAGGAATGCATAACGCCACGATTATACCGGAACGCACACCAAGGCTGGCAAAGCTTACAATAAGGACGATAATGATCGCTTCAGTCAACGATTTAACAAACTCATTAATTGAGGTTTCTACTACTTTCGGTTGGTTGACAGTCTGATGAAGCTCCAGTCCGGCAGGCAATTCTTTCCTGACCTGCGCAATTGTTTTCTCAAGGTTTTCCCCAAGAGTAAGAATATTACCGCCTGGTTCCATTGCCAGCGAAATTCCCAGGGCTGGAACACCATTAAAATAAAATTTAGGGTCGCTTGGCTCGGCGTAGGCCCGGGTGACTTTGGCTATATCGCCTAACCGGAAAGTACGGCCGCCTGCTTGAATCGGCGTTTCGCGCAGCTGATCAAGATTTTCAAATATACCAGTAACCCGCAAATACATATTATCAGTGGCGGTTTCCAGCATACCGGCAGCAGACAGGGAGTTCTGGGTCTGCAGAGTGGCAGTGATTAAGCTGGGATCGATGCCTAATTGAGCGAGCTTACTATTTTCTATTTCAATATAGATTTTCTCACTCTGTACCCCTAATAATTGCACTTTTTTTACGCTGGCAACACCAAGTAGGATACGACGAATTTTTTCGGCTTTTTCCCGCATTTCTTCATAAGAATAGCCGTCACCAGTTAAGGCATAGATTACACCGTATACCTCGTCAAACCGGTCATTAAACTGAGGAGTCATGACGCCACTTGGCAATGAACTGGTCATATCATTGACCATGTTGCGGGCTTCTACCCATCTGCCGCGGACGTCTGCCTTCGGTACCGTATCTTTGAGATTGACATAAATGACACTGTACCCAGGAGTAGAATAGCTTTTCAGAAAATCAAGACCAGGTAAATCCTGGAGCTTTTTTTCAATCTTGTCGGTAACCTGTTCCTCTATTTGACGGGCAGTAGCTCCTGGCCAGGCAACCGTAACGACCATTTGTTTAATGGTGAAATCAGGGTCTTCCATACGACCTAACTTATTATAAGAAAAGATGCCGGCAAGGAAAAAAAGAATGATAAAGAAATAAATGAATTGTTTATGCTCAAGGGACCATTTTGTTAAATTAAAACCAGTCATAATGAGTCACCGCCGAATTTAACTTTTTGCCCCTCTTTGAGTTTATGTACTCCGGCAATGACGATCCGGTCCCCTTGCTGCAGGCCGCTTAGTACTTGAATGGTCCCATTGCCGAAGCTGCCAGTTTGAATGGGGCAAAGTGTCAGTACGTCCTCTTTTATCAACCACACTTTGGGCATATCGCCATCTTGATAGACAGCAGCCAGCGGAATCATTACACTGGACTTCATATTGTTATTACCTACGATAACGGCAGCAGTCATTCCTAGTTTTATTTCCGCCGGCGGGTTGATCAAGCTAATGCGGACTTTAAAGGTACGAGTGGCTTGATCTGCCATAGGAGCAACCTCTCTAATCGTGCCATTTACAGTCACATTGGGCAGCGCCCAAAAAGCAACTTTAACTTGCCCGGCTTTACGCAATTCTTCTATACGGTTTTCCGGGACACTAATTTCCGCCTCACGTTCACCATCTTGCACGACAGTAATGACGGTTTGTCCGGCAGTCACCACTTGCCCCATTTCAGCAGTTATACTGGTAATAACGCCCGGTTTATCGGCCCGTAAGAGACTATAATCTAATTGATTACTCCCCTGCGTATGTTGGGCGGAGGCCTGCCGTACGGCGGCGAGGGCTACTTCATAGGAGCTGGTATATTGGTCATATTGGGCGCGGCTGATCGCACCGGTTTCTAATAATTGACGATAGCGGTTCAGATTGCTTTCAGCAAGCTTAAGTTGCGATTCAGCAGAAGCTACCTGGGCTGAACTGCTGCTTACGTTTTGTTGAAGATCTCTCGGATCAATTTGCATTAAGACATCACCGGCATTAACTGTGCTGCCGAGTTGAACGTTACGTTTTAAAATTTTTCCACTGACCTGAAAGCCGAGTTGGCTTTCATACCGTCCGCGAACTTCTCCTGAATATGTATAGCCTTGTGCTGCTCCTGTAGTACCGATGACAGCAGTGCGCACTATTGTAATTTCTTCAGTTGCCGGTTTAATACTGTTATGTTTGGCCCATAAAAGGCTGCTGCCGATAACGCATGCACCGATTCCTACTACAATTAAGCCGTAAACTAGTTTCTTACTGGGCAGCTTGGTCAAAAATTTTAACTGTTTCATTGGTTTGCTCCTTTACTTTCGCTATGTTTCAAGGGTATACACTGAAATACCGGGGGGTCGTATGCCAGGAGATGAATCATCGGTCCAGCACAGATGATTTCGATTCTGCCGACCTGTCTGCCTTCCCAAGTCCAGGTCTGCTTCAATTCGGATACAAGTTGATTAATTTGTTCCTGTGACAGCGAGGAATCTGCCGTGACAGGGATCCCTTGAATAATAATGGTACACACTTTTGCTCCTCCAAATAACAAAATTCCAGGTGCTAAATTCTATTAAAAGACCCCCTTAGTTAATTGACTTAATTCAATTAATTGGTGAAAAAAAGCGCTCATTCAGGTTTCTGAAAAGCGTTTTTCGTTTGCTAGTAAAATTCGTTGTTTATAAGAAGCTGGATAGTATCCCGCTTCGCTCCTAAGGCAGTTTCAATAAGCTTTCCTGCCAGTTTAAACTGATAATGAAGTAATTCTGCAGGTACTTTTTCATAAATTGCATTAATCAAAGAATCAAGAATGGCTAGAACTATATTGACTATAGCTTGTGGATGAGCCGCATTAAAATAGCGTTCACGGTTTCCTTCCTCAATAATTTCCAGCAATAATGGTGTCAGTAGCCGGTCACCTTGCCGGGCTAACTT
>JAQSXM010000235.1 GCA_029256645.1 Sporomusa sp.
TGGCAGCATCAGCGTGTAACCACCAGCCCGGCCGCGTGGAATAATTGATACCTTATGCACAGGATCAGTATGAGTTAACATCATGCCGACAAGAGCATGCCCTGCCTCATGATAGGCAGTGAGCTTTTTCTCTTTATCGCTGATAACCTTAGACTTGCGCTCCGGTCCTGCCACAACCCGCTCGACAGCTTCCTCAAGCTCCGGCATTTCGATACGGCGCTTATTGCGCCTGGCAGCCAATAACGCTGCTTCATTGACCATATTGCTCAAATCGGCCCCAGTAAAGCCCGGAGCACGACGTGCCAGCACATCGAGGTCCACTTCCTTGGCAACAGGCTTGCCCTTAGTATGCACTTTGAGTATTTCCAGCCTGCCTTTTACGTCAGGTCGGTCAACCACAATTTGGCGGTCAAAGCGTCCCGGGCGCAACAGTGCCGGGTCGAGAATGTCCGGGCGATTGGTGGCGGCGATGATAATAATACCTTCATTAACACCAAAGCCATCCATTTCAACAAGCAGCTGATTCAATGTCTGCTCCCGCTCGTCGTGGCCGCCGCCAAGGCCTGCGCCGCGCTGCCGGCCAACAGCGTCAATCTCGTCGATGAACACAATGCAGGGGGCACTTTTCTTGGCCTGTTCAAACAGATCCCGTACCCTTGATGCACCAACACCGACAAACATCTCAACAAAATCAGAACCACTGATGCTAAAGAATGGGACACCGGCTTCACCGGCTACGGCACGTGCTAACAGCGTTTTACCGGTGCCAGGCGGTCCAAATAACAGCACCCCTTTGGGGATACGCGCTCCTAAATCATTAAACTTTTTAGGATGCTTCAGGAACTCAACAACCTCTTCCAGTTCCTGCTTGGATTCATCAGCTCCTGCCACATCGCCAAATGTAACCTTGGTTTTCTCTTCGCCATGGAGCTTAGCCCGTGATTTGCCAAAAGACATTACCCGGTTGCCGCCACCCTGTGTCTGCTGCATGATAAAAAACCATACACCAATTAACAAAAGCATTGGCAGAATCGATGAAAAAATAGTCGTCCACCACGGCGGCTGAGGCGGCTGTTCCGCCTTAATATCTACACCCTTATCCCTGAGCTGGTTAATCAGCGTGGGATCATTTGGAGCAATGGTAGCAAACTCCTGCCCATCTTTGAGTTTGCCGCGAATGGTATTCTCAACAATAGTCACCCGCTCAACCTTCTGCTCTTCTACCTGCTTTAGAAACTGGGTATAGCTAATTTCCTGCTTAGGGGTCGTCCGTGATGAATAATAGTCGATTATCGAAATGGCTATAATGATAATCAACAGGTAAAAACTTACATTTCGGAAAAACTTGTTCAACAAGTAGCCCTCCTCTCGCTGGACCACAAAAACGGCGTTAGAAACATGTTACCATTCATATCGCATAATTATAGCATACTAAGTAATAATTGACAATTAAGGAAAAACATTTATCCTGCATAGGCCTCCGGCTTAAGAACCCCGATAAACGGGAGATTACGATATTTTTCAGCATAATCCAGTCCATAACCAATGACAAAGTAGTCGGGAATAGTAAAACCATTGTAGGCAATTGGCACCTCCACTTTACGACGCTCAGGCTTGTTTAACAGGGTACAGATTTTAATGCTGGCAGGCTTACGCGACCACAGGTTCTCCATCAGATAGTTAAGTGTCAGCCCTGAATCAATAATATCCTCGACAATAAGCACATGCTTATTCTCCACGTCCTCGTCCAGGTCTTTTAAAATCCTGACAACGCCACTGGACGAAGTAGCGGCACCATAACTGGAAACAGCCATAAAATCAATAGCTACAGTCTGATTGATAGCCCGGGCCAAGTCAGCCATAAAGATGACGGCACCGCGTAAAATGCCAATCATCAATATTTCTTTGCCCGCATAATCAGCAGTGATCGCTTCACCCATTTCTTTAATCCGGGCAGCAAGCTCTTCCTCACTAAACAATATCTTCTCCACGTCATCCATCATATTATTACTCATATTCAAATTTCCTCCTGTTTAGTAATAGTAAGCTGCAAAATTTTTTTTGTATTGCCAGTGATTCGGCCATGTTCACCCTGGCGATAGCCGGCCACCCAGATGATTTCCTGTTGGTCAGAAATAACCGGAACAGAGTCCCGCTGATGTTCAGGTACCTTCGTGTCAATGAAAAACTCTTTGAGTTTCTTGCTGCCATTAAGCCCGAATGGTCTAAATCGGTCGCCAGGCCGGCGTGCCCGGAGGGTAAGCGGCAAGCAAAGTTTATCAAGATCAAATGCAGCTGTTTCCCGTCCCGGCCTGGCAGACGGCATGGAAACAATTTCTGCTGATAACGCCATGCCATTTACCCTTGTTATGCCAGGTATAGCTACTTGTGCCGGTGCAATATCCGCTCTAGGGCCTGCCCCGGTCGTACAATCTGCTCCCACTGCCACTTCCAGTGCCGTATATGTCTTTCTGGCGATCAGTCCCCCTGGCAGTATCATCTGTGATCCAACTGTACCTAGTAGCGCCATATTAATTAAATTTTCCACATGGGCAAAGCTTATTCCTGTCAGGGCGCCGCGTTTTTTCTCTATAACCAGCCGAACACACTCGCGCTGCATTGCCGGGTGCAGCTCAGCCAAAGCCTGGCTGTTAATTGTGGCTTTGCTGCCGTCGTCGCTGATCACTGTTCCCCATAGTTTGGCAGCTTCCAGTAAAATATAGTCATGTTCATCCCCGGCCAGCACCGCCAGCCGCCATAGCGCCTCACGAATGGCAGGATTATAATCGGTTTCAAGGGCTGGCAGCAGATTCAGCCTAACGCGATTTCTTAAATAGTCAGTCGTAAAATTGGAGCTGTCCTGACGGGGATCTAATTTATGCAGAGCACAATAGTCTTCAATCTCTGAGCGACTTACCGGCAGAAATGGTCTTACAATGCCGCCGCTTAGTGGACGCATCCCTCTAAGTCCGCCACTACCGGCACCGCGCAGCAAATTGATCAACACTGTTTCCACCTGATCATCGCGATGATGGCCTGTTGCAATCCGGGCCCCACCCCAACTGGCGGCTACTTGGCGCAGATACTGGTAGCGCAGTATTCTTCCGGCTTCCTCTGCTGACATTTTATTGGCCTCTTGATAGGCAGGAACATTAATAGACGTCACATGACATTCAAGACCCAGACCAGCGGAGAAATCAGCGACAAATCCTGCTTCTAACGCTGCCTCAGGTCGAAACATATGATTTACATGGGCTACAGCTAAACAAAAGCCATATTCATCTTTCAGTCTGTTGAGCATATGTACTAATGCCAGCGAATCGGGTCCACCCGAGCAGGCCGCCAAAACCCGGCTGCCTGGTACAAATAGCTTATGATTATTCACCCATGACTTTACTTTATCAAGCATATTCTATCCCCGGCTCTCTACCTGATAGTCTGTACTTATGCGGGTTAAGCGATACAAAGTAGAACTTACAAAAATGCCAAAAGCAATGGCTCCCCCCGTTAAGAGTGTCAACATACCCATCGCTACTCCCTCATTATACTGGCCTTCTACCATAAAGCGCATTGCAGTGTATGCTTCACGGCCTGGTACCAAGGGAATAAAGCCAGGCACAATAAAAATTGTTGCCGGTTTCTTTAAGACTCTGGCTAAGAGTTCAGCGAGCAGCCCCACAGCCATGCTGCCCAGAAAGTTTGCCATAATACTGTTCACACCATTCAAAACGACCAAATACATAACTACCCATCCCACTACCCCGGTAACACTGGCATATATAAGCAGAGTACGGGGAATGCGGTACAATACACCGATAGCAATGCTCATAGCCAAAACCGCAACTACTTTAACAAGAAACATGTTGCCCCCCCGTTCAATAAGCACTGACCGCCAAAATGATCACAACACCCATGGATACAGCTACCGCGGTAAGCGCGGCATCCAGGCCACGTGATAACCCACTTAACAGGTCCCCGGCGATTACGTCCCGAATCGCGTTAGTGATCGCTACTCCGGGTACCAGCGGCATGATTCCCCCCACAACAACATTGTCCGGTCTGAGCTCCGGCCATATATATTGAAACAGCATCCCTACCAGTGCGGCTGTCATACCGCCCAAAAACTCAAAGGTAAACTTGACACCATGCAGACGGGAAATAACATGAGCAATATACCGAACAGTCAGCGCGGTAAAGAATGCCGCCATGCTCTCAGCTATGCCGGCATTCAAGAGAATTGCAGCCGATCCGCCGACTACTCCGGATGCCAGCATTGAGGGCACCAGCGAAAACCCGGTTCGTTCTCTGGCAATTTGTTCGAGGTGAGCATATGCGCCTTGATAGTCTATCCGCCGGTCCGAAAGCTGCCTGGACAATTCATTAACCTTAGCGATACGATCAAGGTTAATCGTACGGTCATGTACCCGCCGCATAATAGTGCTTGTCCTGCCTGTTTTATCGGTCACAGTAACAAACACACCTGTTGGAATAACAAAACTTTCCACTTGCACTGCGCCTAAGGACCGGGCCACATGAAACATAGTTTCTTCTACCCGGCTGGTCTCGGCCCCATTTCTCAGCATAATATCCCCGGACAGAATTGTTATGTCAATTATCTGTTCTAACAGGATTTGCATACTTACCCCCGTCGCAGCCTGTTTTAGTTGTCAATTCGCGCTTGCAGGACTAATTTCCTGCCATAAATTAGACATTATGGTAGTCTTTCCTATGTCAGCGAAAAATAAACGGGGCAAATTGAGTCATGGATTCTTTCCCTGACTCAATTTACCCCAACCACTACTGCACGATCTCCGGCCGCTCAGCCACCCTGGCTACCAGCACGGCCATATCATCTTTTGCCACGCCTCCCGACAGGTCAATCGCCTGTTTTAATAACCTTTCGGCAATATCCTGGGGCCGCTCACTGCTGGTGCGTCGGAGGAAGTTTGCCACCCAGGTTTCCCTGTCGGCACTGCGAGCGGCATCAATGACCCCATCACTTACCATAACAACAATATCACCTGGAGCTAATGTCCGTCTGACAGGTTCGATTTCGACATTCTCCAATATTCCCATCGGCGGTGCGGCCGGATTAATTGTTGTTACCTCCCGGACTCTTTTTATATAGCTTGGCGCCGAACCCACTTTCAGAAACTCTGTTTCACCGGTAAACGTGTCGATCACTGCCATATCCACTGTAGCAAACATATCTCCTGGCATTTTAATCAGCAACATTGAGTTAACAGTCTTAACCGCAGTGTCGACTTCAAAGCCTGCTGCCAGCAGCTGCTGCAAAAACATCACAGCATGTCCGCTCCCGCTAGCCGCGGCTTCACCACTGCCCATACCGTCACTTAAAATGAGAGCCGTTCGTCCCCTGCTAACAGGCTGGGCGACGCAGGTATCACCAGATACCCCGCCTGTTTCTTTAGCCACTGTTGCCATACCTGTTTCCACAAAATAACGCTCCCCCAATTCCATTGTCAGTTTACAGGTCTTGTGCCGTACTTTACTGCCGCATTCAGCATGCAGTGTCATTTTCTCCTGCAATAAGTTGGCTGTAAGCGGCAGAATCGTATTAACGCATTCCCGGGTACCACAACACACATCTTTCTGGGCCTCTACTGTCACCTTGCCCCGTTCGCCAATCACCCGTACCCCACTCAGCGAACATCCTAACACAGCTGCCCGTTCTGACAGCATCTCGGCTACCTCAGCGTCTGTCTGCGGCCCCTTTTTTAGCTCTTGGGCCAGATTGCCAATGATAATCCCGGTAGCCTTAATTTGTTCCACAGCCACCAGGCGGCACTCAGTCAGCTTTTTATGCCAATACCAATGTGTCCTGTTGCTTTCTGCCACCTCACTGATAAGGTCAACCAACACTTGCCGGCTTACACACATTTTTTTTATGGTATCTGGAATGGCATCTGACTTAAGCTTCCCGGCCTCAGCCAGAGCCAGCATATCAAGCATTGCCTGGTAGGT
>JAQSXM010000004.1 GCA_029256645.1 Sporomusa sp.
TGCTGCGGGGAATACCCTATCCGGATGCAGCTCCAGACTGGTCCCGGTGCTGTGATTAATAATCACAATGGCTGAACGGCAGGGAACCTGATCTAAGATAGTCTGGATTCTTTTGCGTAGCCCTTCCATAGTTGACTCCTTTAACAGATTACTTGTATTGTGCACTGGTGCAGCAGCTAGTAGTATGTTAAAGGAGTCAGCCGCGGGCACCCTTAGTGTCTTGTATGTAAATGACAGGCAGCCATGTGGCCTGCACCGATGTCTATAAGCGCTGGTTCCTGTTCGGTACAGAGCGGCATGACGCAGTGGCAGCGGGTACGGAAACGGCAGCCTGAGGGGGGATTAATGGGGTTAGGCAGGTCCCCTGTCAGGAGCAGTCGTTGGCGCTTGGATTCCACCAACGGATCAGGGATGGCGATAGCTGACAGTAATGCCTGGGTATAGGGATGTTGTGGTTTATTATACAATTCAGTGCTGCCGGCTATTTCCACAATCTTACCAAGGTACATGACCGCCACACGCGTGCTGATATGTTTCACCATGGCCAGGTCGTGGGCAATGAATAAATAGGTCAGCCCGAGCTTTTCCTGAAGATGTTCCAATAAATTTACCACCTGGGCCTGAATCGAAACATCCAGGGCCGAAATCGGTTCATCGCAGATGATGAATTTTGGTTCAATGGCAAGTGCCCTGGCAATGCCGATTCGCTGCCGCTGGCCGCCGCTGAATTCATGGGCAAACCGGCTCGCGTAACCAGGGTTGAGGCCAACCATCTGCAGCAGTTCGGCGATCCGGTCTGCCCGCCCGGCGCCGCTGGCCAGGCCGTGGATGTCCAGCGGCTCGCCGATAATGTCCCCGACAGTCATGCGTGGGTTAAGGGAGGCGTAGGGGTCCTGAAAGATCATTTGCATAGCCCGGCGTAACTGTTTTTCTGCCGACAGGCTGTCAATAGCCTTCCCGTCAAACAGTATTTCTCCGGCTGTGGGTTTATATAAATGAATAATGGTCCGGCCGGTGGTAGACTTGCCACAGCCGCTTTCACCCACCAAACCGAGTGTTTCCCCTCTGCAAATGTCAAAACTTATATCATCTACTGCTTTTAAGCAGGCCACTGGGCGTCCCCAGAAGTCAGTCTTAACGGTAAAGTATTTTTTTAGATTGCGTACCTCCAGGATATGCTTAGATTCCATTGGTCTGTACCTCCGGCCTGGGGGCACTGGCATGCTGCAGCCAGCAGTTTACACGGTGAACCTGGGTGAGCTGTGTTGTTTCAGGATAATACTCTGTACAGATACGCATGGCATGAGGACAGCGGGGGTGGAAGGGGCAACCGGCTGGTGGCTGCAGGAGGTCGGGCGGCTGCCCTTCAATGACGGCTAAGTTTTGCTTTTGTCCGGCATCCAGGCGTGGTACTGATTTTAGCAGCCCCCAGGTATAAGGGTGCCGGGGGGTATAAAAGATATCTTCAGCCGTTCCTGCTTCAGCAATTTTACCGGCGTACATTACGATGACCCGGCTGCAGATCCCGGCGATGGCGCCGAGGTCATGGGAAATAAAAATAATGGACATATGCAGCTTGGCCTGCAGGTCTTTTAGTAAAGCGAGAATCTGGGCCTGAATGGTTACATCAAGGGCTGTTGTCGGCTCATCGGCAATCAGCAGCTTGGGCTTGCAGGCTAGTGCTATCGCGATCATGGCCCGTTGGCGCATACCGCCGCTGAATTGGTGGGGATAGTTCCCAGCGCGCTGCTCCGGCGAAGGGATACCCACCAACCGGAGCAGCTCTACGGCCTGGGCGTAGGCAGCCGCTCCGTTCATGTGTTGATGCAATTGTAAGGATTCAGCAATCTGCATGCCAACCGTAAGCACTGGATTAAGGGCGGTCATTGAGTCCTGGAATATCATACTCAGGTCATTACCGCGGATTTTTTCCATTTCAGCCTCGGTCTTTGACCGGAGGTCTGTACCTTCGAATAAGATTTTTCCGTTCCTATATTTGCCGGGAGGTGTGGTGATCAGCTGCATGACAGCATGAGCCGTTACGCTCTTGCCGCAGCCTGATTCACCGACAATGCCGACAGTCTCCCCGGGAAAGACCTGAAAGCTGATGTTATCTACAGCCCTTACCTCACCGGCGTATGTAGCAAAGGAAACAGCCAACTCTTGCACATCTAATAACGGATTCATGTTTTACCTCCTAGCGCCGTACGCGGGGATCAAGCGCATCGCGCAGTCCGTCCCCAAGGAAATTAAAGGCCAGCATCGTGATGCTGATGGCCATAGCTGGAAAGAACAACTGAAAAGGATAAGAGCGTAAGCTGGTCACCCCTTCGGAAGCGAGTACTCCCCAGCTTGCCATGGGCGCAGCAACGCCCAGACCGATAAAACTTAAGAAAGCCTCGGCAAAGATGGCCTCAGGAATAGCCAGCGTCATAGTAATGATAATTGGCCCCAGGCTATTGGGGATCAGGTGCCGCAAGAGAATACGCCAGGTTCCTGCACCAAGAGTCCGGGCTGCCAAAATATATTCCTGCTCTTTGAGGCTTAAAATCTGGCCGCGGACGATCCGTGCCATGCCTAGCCAGTACGCAATACCGAGGGCGATAAAAATATTGGTCAGCCCTGGTTTTAGTACAACCATGAGCAATATCACATAGAGAAGCAGCGGGATGCCATACAAAATATCAACAATATTCATCATGATTCTGTCGGCCCGGCCGCCTAAAAGTCCGGCTAATTGTCGGTGCCAAACCAATGCCCGGCACTCGGTGGTTTATTGGTTTGACCGAGATCCTGATCAGAGTAGGATAAACCGGAGAGCCAGGGACCAATAATGGCGATAGTAATAATCACGGCAAGAGTATACAGGCTAATCATGGCCAGTTTGTTTTTCTTTAGACGCTGCCAGGCATCCTGCCAGTAAGTCGTGCTTGGGCGGAGCGTGGTTTCGCGCAGGTTGCTGCGGTTAAGGGGGGCAAATGAATCACTGTGTAATTGCATTTCAGCCCTCCTGTTTCCCGGTTAGTTTTATACGGGGGTCCAGCAGCGGATAGATAAGATCAACAAGTAGATTCATGCTAATTACTAATACGCTGTAGAATACGGTCACACCGAGAATCACAGTATAGTCCCGGTTATAGATACTTGTAACAAAATGACGGCCTAAGCCGGGGATGGCAAAGATATTCTCAATGATAAAACTTCCCGTCAGTACTGAGGCTGTCATCGGTCCGATGTAAGTGACTACCGGAATCAGGGCATTTTTTAACGCGTGACGATAGACAATGACTATCTGCGGCAGGCCTTTGGCCCGTGCGGTCTTAATATAATCCTGGGCGAGGACCTCCAGCATGCTTGAGCGGGTGAGGCGGGCAATAAAGGCCATCGGGTGGACGGCTAAGGCCAGGGCCGGCATAATGACATATTCGATACCGCCCCACATGGCAGCAGGCAATAAACCGAGCTTGATAGCGAATACGTAGACCAACACGGTAGCCAGGACAAAACTGGGAACCGACACACCAATTGTTGCAAATAACATAGTTGCATAGTCCTGCCATTTATTCTGGCGCAAGGCTGCAATTGCCCCTGCCGGAATACCGAGGCAGACAGCCAGGCCAATACTTACGGCGCCTAATTGCAGGGATATAGGAAAACTCTCGCTGATGATGTCATTAACCGAACGGCCTGCGTATTTAAAGGACGGCCCTAAATCAAGCCGGGCTAGATTAGCTAAGTAGTCTGTGTATTGTTTCCATAAAGGGTCGTTGAGGCGGTAGTGTTCTTCAATGTTTTTTAGTACTGCGGCGGGGAGGTTTTTTTCATTGGTGAAGGGCCCGCCTGGGATGGCATGCATTAAGAGAAAAGTAATTGTGATAATCGCCAGCAAAACAAGGAAAGAGCTAAAAATACGGTTTGCCATATATCTGAACAAACTCGGGCACCCCTTTCTCGAACGGATAAAAGGTAATATTCGCCTCATACACCCTTATCCCTTTTTATAGCCGGAATTCCAGTAAATGAAATCCAATAAAGAAATATTGATAAGAATTAATAAAGTCCTGCTGCTGGTGCTTGAATTCAGCTTATATATTGAAAAATATGGGCACTTTGGTGGGAGGAGTTAGCAATTTGCTGTAGAAGTATATATTCCGCAATAAGGAAGTTTGCAGTCTGATATTTTAACGCGTTGTATTAGATGGCATGTAGTGTGGATTATTTAGGTCTGGAGGCGTATGTTGAAAATGAGGAGACAGGCAGCGATTGCAGTATTTATTACTGTCATAGTCTGGGTTAATGTTGCATTTGCTGCAGTGCTGCCGCAGGTGGAGGCAGAAGCTGCCGTTGTTATGAGGGCTAGTGACAAGCAGGTATTGTATGCAAAAAATCTGGATAACGTTATGTACCCGGCAAGTACCACCAAGATCATGACCTTAATTACGGCGCTGGAACAGGGTGATCCGAACAGCGTTATTATTGTCAGCCCGACAGCGGCAGTGTGTGAAGGGTCGAGTCTTGACTTGCGTGCCGGTGACCGCTTGACACTGCGGGAGGCATTATATGGGTTGATGCTTGTTTCCGGGAATGACGCCGCCGAAGCCGTAGCTGAAAATGTCGCAGGTTCGATACCGGCCTTTGTCCAGATGATGAATGATAAGGCTGATAAGATTGGTACAATTCGGACCCACTTCAGCAATCCTCACGGCTTGCCGGACCCGGTCAATCATTTTACCACCGCTTATGATCTTGCACTAATGACCGTATACGGTATGCAGAATCCCGTGTTTGCCAACATCGTTTCCACCCGGGAGTATGATGTTCATTTTGTCAGCCGGGGCAGCATCACCCATGCCAGAAACACCAACAAGCTGTTGGCTACATATGCGGGAGCTAACGGGGTAAAGACCGGTTTCACTGATGCTGCCGGTGAGTGTGTCGTTGCTGCTGCTAAACGTAATGATGTTCAGTTGATTGCCGTTGTTTTAAACAGTGAGCGGCGCTGGGAGGATGCAACCCGGCTATTGAATTATGGTTTTCAGCAGCTGGGATTATAAAGAATCTAAACAAAAGAGATTACCTATCCTGGTTAAACGCTATCAAGAACCCCCTAGAAGCTTAATGTTTCTAGGGGGTTCTTGTAATTCAAGGATAGCCCTGAATGCGTTTAGCCAATATATAACATTAGCGTACCCGATAGATTCGATAATATGTTGCGAAATTCTAGCAGATCTGTTCTCGGTATGGCAGGTTAGTATATGCTGAGAAGATCTTCTTTTTTATATCTTGAATCTAAAGGATAAACTGACTATCCTTGTTGGAGATACAATGCATGGCGATTGTTTTGCGAAAGTGTAACATAATGGAGCCTGTGTTGTTTGTTAAAGGGGATTTTTGTAATTTTATGTTGGTTAGAAGCAAGCAGAGCAGGAAACTGGACAAAATTAGGGAACACACTATAACAAGTGTTTATCAGTTGAGTCTAAGGTTAATGCTTGTTAGGGTGTGAATTGTAGCACAATAGGCGTTATTCAACGCCTATTGTTGTTATCTGGACAAGTTATAGTCATGATATTGGTAATGGATGCAGGGCTATCCGGGAAGTTGAGTTGAGGTGGTTTGTATGCAAGGGACATTTTTACAAGGGGCCTGGGGAATGATTATGCCGGCAGAGGATTTATTGTCAGCTATTCGTGTCTGGGGCCCCAAACCTTTTTGTTTAAATGTTGCCGCCGTATATATTACTGGTGGCGGGCAACAAACAAATATGAAGGAGGTAATAAGCAGTTATTTTGAAGCAAAGGTAGTTTCCGATGTGGAAAAGCTCTGTGCTGAGATTGAAGGCGGATTTTTATTAACCTTTGAAGAAGTAGAAACATTTTTACCTGCATTACGGCAAAAATTACAGGAGAAAAATATTGTTTTGTTGGCAGGCAATGTAGGGAAACTGGTGTGGAGTTTTATCACCCAATTGGAAGAACAGGCTTTGCAGCGGGAGGTATTTTTCCAGGCATTAAACTCTACGGTAGAGGGAATTCAAATTGCTAATGCCCAGGGCATGGAAATTTTTATTAACCAGTCCTTATTAACAATGACCAACCTCAAAATGGAAGACCGGCTGGGTAAAAGTGTGTATGAGGTTTCGCCGGACGGTGGCATGGCCCGGGTATTGCAACAAAGAACGGCAGTTAAGAATATCCGTAATCACCCTCATGGTACAGAGGTGGAGATTATTAGCAACGCCGGGCCCATTTATATTAATGGGAGTTTTTACGGGGCGGTTACTGTGGCCTATGATGTTACGGAATTGTGCCGTTTAAGCCGGGAGTTAGCAGAAAATAAGCAGAAAGTTGCGCTGCTTGATGGTAAAGTCGGGCGCTTGGCTTCAGCTAAGTACAAGTTCGAGGATATTATCGGTAACAGTTTCCAAATACAAGAGGTGATAGGAGTTGCCCGCAAAGCGGCTGTTAGTGATATGGTTATTCTTATTCAGGGAGAAAGCGGCACCGGTAAAGAAATCTTTGCTCACGCCATCCATGAGGAGAGTAAGCGTAGCACACGGCCATTTATTCCTGTAAACTGTGCAGCAATTCCCGAACAATTGTTAGAAAGCGAATTCTTCGGCTATGAAAAAGGGGCTTTCACGTCGGCTAATTCCCGTAAACCCGGATTATTTGATTTAGCTCATACAGGAACATTATTTCTCGATGAAATCGGTGACATGAACCTGGGTCTGCAGTCCAAGCTGCTGAGGGTGCTGCAAGACAAAGAGTATAAACGGGTTGGCGGCACAAAATCAGTAAAGGTCGATGTCCGGATTATTGCTGCCACTAACCGTAATCTGATGGAACTGATTGGTCAGGGCAAATTCCGGGCTGATTTGTTTTACCGGCTCAATGTGATTAACATCAATGTTCCGCCGCTGCGGGAGCGTATTGAGGACCTGGAGTGTATCACCCAATTTCTGATTCACAAAATTAGCAGCAGGGTTGGAAGTCACATTCAGGGGATTGCTGCTGAAGCAGTGGTTATGCTTAAGGCCTATTCCTGGCCAGGGAACGTGCGGGAACTGGAGAATGTTCTTGAACGGGCAATTTTTCTCTGTGAGGGTAACACCATCAAAAAAACGGATATTCGTTTACCGCAAGTATATATAAGCAAGCCACATGCGGCAAATAATGAAAAACTGATAATTATTAAATACCTTGAGACTTATGGCTGTTCTGTAGCAGGAAAACGTAAAGTTGCCAGCCTGATGAATATATCTTTGGCAACGTTATATAACAAAATTAGAAATTATGACTTGCGCGATTATTTACGGGCGGAAAAATTCTAAAAGTAGGTAAAATTTCTAGATAAATTCCATAATTTCTAGAAATAATTTAGAAATAATTAGAAATTATATGTAAAATGGAGTTTTCTCATGATGCTAAAGGTAGAGCTTTCGCTAATAAAGGGCTGATAAAAGCTACTGAATTTGGGGGAATTTTAATTTTTATCCTGCTTTCTAGTTATTTCTGTTGTATTTGAGAAAGTTTGGAACGAATATTGCGTAATGTTCTGCTAAGGTTAATATTTGAACAACTAGTATTAAGAAAGCCGGCCTGTTGTTGAAATATTTCTAAATAGCAGAAAGCAATGATGCTTCAGCGTGTTGTATTAAGACAACGCTGGGGCTTTTTTTGTAGGAAAAAAGGGGGGATGCAGGCTAGGCGTTTTATCAAATAAATGACTATTACCAAAACATCAAAGGAGTGAGCTGCGTGTCAATAACCCAGGTTGGAATAATTGCTTTATGGATCCTTGCATTCTTAATTCCTATCCAACTGATCATTGGGGCGCTCGTTGCCCGTAAAAGCAGTCAGAGCGCCAGCCACTATTTTATCAGCGGTAAACAACTGCCGCTATTGCTGGTGTTTTTTGCAGACTTTGCCACTGTTATGGGTGTTGGCAATTTTATTGGTTATGCCGGCAAGGGTTATGAGATTGGGTTGAATCAGTTTTGGATGCTGGCCGGTGAACAGGGCAGCAAGCTGATATTTGCCATATTTCTTGCCGGGATGATCGGGCGTTATGCCTATACTACGATTAATGAGTTTCTGGAAAAGGAATTGTTCCATGATAAGTGGCTGCGGGCCATTGGCGGCATTATGATGACTTTACCAATGATTTGCTGGACTGGAGCTCAGGCCATTGGTATCGGCACCCTCTTATCGGTGGTTATGGGCATTGATCCGGTCTCAGGTATTTGGGTGGCTTCACTTACCGCTATCTTATATACCGTAATGGGCGGGATGTGGGCAATTGTCTGGACCGACTTGTTGCAGGGTTTAATCCGGATTGTTGTCGGCGCAATATTCTTTGTAGTCGTGTATATGAGTGTTGATGGCATTGGCGGAATAAAAACGGCTGTCACCGCAATTAAACCGGAGTTGTGGTCGATGCAGACAATTGGGTTTGGGGCGGCTCTGTCGTTGTTTCTGACCCCTCTTTGCGGCCAGTTTACCTTTCAGGCATGGTGGCAACGCTGTTTTTCAGCGAAGGACGCCAAAACTGCCCAGCGGGGCTTCTTCTGGACGGCTATTTTTGCGGTATTTATGTGTTCTGCGAGTATTTTCGTCGGTATGGCCGCTTATACTATGAACCCTAACCTGCCCAGGCCCGACATGGCCTTTAGCTGGTTGCTCAATACCTGGTTGGACCCCGTTATGGCGGCATTGTTAATTGTCACGATTATTGGTGCGGACATGACCGTATCGGCAGGCCTGCTAAACTCCGGTGTAACGCTACTGTTGATGGATGTAATCAAGCCGTTTTTCAAACCGGCAGCCACCGACGCCGAATTGATCAAAATGGGTAGATGGCTTACTTTTATTCTGGGTGTCGGAGCAGTTGGCGTAGCCTTTTCTTTTCCCTCAGTGCTTTCAGCTGCTTTGTTTGGCCTGGCAGTTACCGGTGGGGGATTGTTTATGCCGCTGGTACTGGGCCTTTTATTACGAGACAAAAACGGTGGTACCTATATCACCCAAACTGCAGCCAAAGCCTCGCTTGTCTTGGGCGGGGGGACTGCTGCTGTATTCCAATATGTGCCTCAATTAGCGAAAATATTTGGCGGTGGGATTATTCCGGGCATCTTACTATCGGCAGTGATTACTATGGGACTTAGTTATTATGAGCATGCAAGCGGCAAGGCCAGGATTACCGGGTAATCACAATACCCAATAATCGTTTAACTTGAAATATTGGCATGGATATTGCATTGAATCTTAGATCAGGATGTTCGCTTACGGGCACAGAGCATCTATTTATATTTGTAGGAGGCCTGGCTGTGGGAAACATAATGGTGGCCAAGAGACTGGACCAGATTGCTTTCGCAGGAATTCGCAAGGTCTTTGAAAAGGCCAATCAATTAGAGGCGCAAGGGAAAAAGGTTATTCACTTTGAAATCGGCCGGCCGGATTTTGACACCCCGGCCCACATCAAAGAGGCAGCGAAGCAGGCGCTGGATAAAGGGTTTGTCCACTATGCGCCGAACGGCGGGATACCAGTATTGCGTGAAGCCCTGGCTGGCAGGCTTGCAGCCGATAAAGAGCTGACCTACAACCCTGATACCGAGATCATTATGACGGCAGGGGGACAAGAAGCCTTGTATCTGAGCTTTTTGAGCATTCTTAACGAGGGTGATGAGGTAATTTTGCCTGACCCTTGTTTTGGTCCTTTTCCTCTGGCCGTGCGTCTGGCCGGCGGTGTTCCGGTTAAAATTGGACTGCAGCCGCAGCAAAACTATTGTTACGATTGGGATGCTGTTACAAGGGCCGTGTCTCCCAGAACTAAAGCAATTGTTGTAAATTCCCCTCATAACCCTACCGGGGGTGTTTGGTCGGAAGAGCAGCTAAAAGCAGTGGCTGCTTTTGCCTGTAAGCATGATCTGTGGCTGATCTGCGATGACGCTTATGATCATTTGGTCTACGGGGGATGCCGGTTGTCACCGGCCGGTTTTCCGGAAATGCGGGAACGCACGATATTGTGCGGCTCACTGTCAAAAACCTATGCAATGACCGGCTGGCGTATCGGCTACATTGCCGCGGTAGAACCGGTCATTAACGCAGCCATCCGGTTGCAGCAGAACATTATGCTGTCGTTGTGTACCTTTGCCCAGCATGGAGCGGCAGCCGGGCTTGCCGGTTCGCAGGACTGCATCCGGGTCATGGCGGCAGAGTTTGCCCGCCGCCGTCAATTAGTGCTGGAAATGGTTAGCCAAACCCCCGGCATTGAGCTGGCTGGAATTCCTAAAGGCGCGTTTTATGTCTTTCCCCGCATTACCCTGCCCAACATGACGTCAGCTCAGGTAGCTGACTATTTACTGGACAATGCAGGTGTGGCGGTAGTTGACGGCCTGGCATTCGGCGAAAACGGCAACGGCCACTTTCGCCTTTCCTACGCCGTGTCCTTTGAAGATTGCCGGGAAGGTCTGGAGCGCATCGCCACCGCGATGACAGTACTTGTCCAAAAACAATAGTAAATGTGAGGGGGGGGAGGCTATGGCGGTCGTAATAAGCGCTATGCCAAAATGGCGGTTTGCTGCGTCCCAGGTTGCTCTGCCTGAGGACTGGGACATCCGGTTTATCAATCCGCAGACAGATGAAGAACTGATTTTGGCCTGCCAGGGGGCCGATTACCTGCTGGTGCCGGCCAGCGCGCCTGAGATTAATGCCAATGTCCTGCGCAGTATTGCTCATATTAAATTGATTCAAAGCGTGGGGGCCGGGTTTGACCGTATTGATACGGCAACGGCAGCGACTTTGAAGATTCCGGTGGCTAATGTGCCGGGGCAAAATGCCAGATCGGTGGCTGAATTTACTGTCGGTTTGATGATTGCATTGCAGCGGCAATTAGTTTTGGCTGACCGGGAGATAAAAGCCGGCAGGTACAAGGAGATACGAAAAAATCTATTCCAGCAGGGTCTGGGTGAAATTGAAGGCAGCAGAATCGGGCTAATCGGGCTAGGTTCGATTGGTCAGCATGTGGCGAGAATCTTAACTGCGCTGGGAGCTAACGTCTTCTACTATGATGGCTGGCGACAACCACCGGCAACAGAAGTGCAATTGCAGGTAAGCTATCAACCCTTGGCGGTTCTGTTGGCCGGGAGTGATATTGTTAGCCTGCATGTGCCGCTCAATGAATCTACGCGTGGCCTGCTTGGGCAACAAGAGCTGGCGTTGATGCCTCCCGGCAGTTTGCTCATTAATACGGCACGCGGCGAGGTGGTCGATCAGGCGGCCCTGGCGCATGTATTAGAAACCGGCCGCATCGGCGGCGCGGCAATTGATGTCTTTTCACCTGAGCCGCCGGGAGCGGAAAACCCGTTGCTGAATCTTTCCCCGGCAGCCAGAGACCGGCTGGTGGTGACCCCGCATATTGCGGGGGTTACCGTTGGATCGATGCGCCGGATGCTGCAGGCAAGTCTGGCAAACATAACGAGGGCCATCAGCGGCCAGCCACCGACCAATATAATAAATATGTGATTTGAAGATCTTAGCCAGGAGAAGTTGGCTAGTCTGGTGCATAGTGAAGCAGGAATCCGACCTTATTCGACTTATTGAAAGTATCCTCAATTTTGGTATGTGGGAGTTGTTGCTCCAGCAAGATATACCGGAACGATACTATGCGAGAGCGGAAAGGATTGGATATGTTGAAGACAGTATTGATCACATCAAAAGAATTTGGCAGTCAAATCGATATACAGCATAGAAAAAGCCTGGAAGAGTATTTTGCCGAAAACGGCTGGCAGATTGTGTGGAATTCAACAGGCGCGGCCATGAGTGCCGGAGATATCATCCAGTTGAATGCCAGGCACCTGCTTGACGCAATTTTGGTGTACTCCAGTTCGGATGAAATTAACCGGGAGGTTTTCAAACATTGCCGGAATTTGAAAGTAGTATCGCGGCACGGGGTAGGTATTGAAAATATTGACGTCACTGCGGCACAGCAGGCTGGGGTGCCGATTAAAACAACGGCGACAATGCCCGGTTATGAGACGGTGGCAGATTTAACATTTGCATTGCTGTTGTCTTTAGCGAGAAAGGTGCCGCAGATTGACTCCAAACTGCGAAGAAACGGGTGGTATCGCCCGATCAGCAGTGATGTTTGGGGGAAAACCCTGGGAATATTTGGGCTGGGGCGTATCGGTAAGGCAGTTGCCAAACGGGCGCAAGGCTTTGATATGAAAATTCTGGTTACTACGCGACATCCGGATGAAGCCTTTGTTGCAGCCCAGGGCATTACCCTGTGCACCAGGGAGGAACTGCTGGCCAAAGCAGATTTTGTCAGCTTGCACTGCGCCTTAAACGCAGAAACAAAACATATGCTTGGTGCCCCGGAGTTTGCCTTGATGAAGCCCAGCGCTTATTTAATTAACACAGCCCGGGCCGGTTTGGTAAACCAAGGCGAGCTTCTTGCCGCGCTGAAAAGCAGAAAAATTGCCGGGGCGGCGTTTGATGTATTTGAAAAAGAACCGGCGGTAAATGACCCCATCATCGCGGAAGATCTGGATAATGTTGTAGCTACTGCCCATGTCGGTTCCTATACTGTGGATTCTCTCCGCCGGATGGATTTTTTAGTGGCGGAAAATATTGTGGAAGCAGTCTGAAGGCTGTAAACAGCCAGTAACAATGATAAATCGGTATGGTAGAGGCGCGGGACGCAAGAGTACCCTCAGGGAGCTGGCAGTGATGAACTGGGAGGAAAGGGCGGATCGCCGAAGTGCTTAGGGGCGGCCATTCCCGGCACTGGGGTCGTATCCAATAGGTACGGCACTGTCATCTTCGGATGGTGAGCTATCGCACTAGGGTAGATTCCTCTTCACTATGCCGGTAGCCTCGTCATACACGGTGGCTGCCTTTTTTTCGTCATATTGTATAGAAATCTCGACTAGCTTAGGATGTGAAACGTATGAACTGGGACAATATGCCGTTACTGGTTATTCTCGTTTTGGCTGTTATCGGCAACAACCATTCCGTGTCCCTGGCCGTTTCGGCGCTTTTGATAATAAAATTAATGGGGTTGACGGCCTGGTTTCCTCATATAGAAAACCATGGGCTCAATATTGGAATCACCATTCTGACAATGGCGGTGCTGACACCGTTGGCCCAGGGCCGGATATCTGTCGTTGAAATGATGGTGGCTTTCAAAACGCAGTCCGGGCTGATCGCCATTATTGTCGGCATATTCGTATCCTGGGTCGCAACGCAGGGCATGTATTTCCTGAAGGCATCGCCGGAGGCTACGACGGCCTTAATTGTCGGTACAATCGGCGGTGTATGCTTTTTTAATGGTCTGGCGATTGGGCCGCTTATTGCCGGCGGCATGGTAGCTATGATAATTAACTTATTAAACCTATTTAAGCAGTAATTTGGGTCAGGCTGCAGGAGGGAAAATAGATGGATATTCACAATCACGCCATATTGGGGGCGTTACCACTGGTAAAAAATGTTACGATCTATTTTGAGGGAACCAGGTTGTTGGCGCGGGCAGGTCAAACGGTCGCTTCGGCCTTAATGGCAAACGATATCTATGCCTTTGGTCACAGCCGGAATTTGTCACAAGCCCGGGGATTCTACTGCGGTAATGGACGTTGCCAGAGCTGTCTTGTGACCGTGGACGGGGTAGAACATGTTAAAAGCTGCAGTACCTTGGTCCGGGAGGGCATGGTGATCACGAAATGTGCCGGTGACCCGGATGTCAGGAGAGATTTGCATGCAAACTGATGTACTAATAATTGGTGGCGGTCTGGCTGGTCTTGCCGCAGCCTATGAAGTGGCAACAAATGGACATTCAGCAATTATTGTCGACGAGAGCTGGAGCCTTGGCGGTCAGCTCAGACAACAAAGTCAGGTTATTGTTGATATGCCGGCACCCTATACGGGACTGAGAGGCTTTCAATTAAGCCAGGCGCTGGCGGAAAGCCTGCAAAACCTGCCTGTACAAATTTTATTGCAACACGACATGATTGGGCTCTATGCCGATGGCAGTGTAGGGATTGCCTGCGGCGGACAGCTGCACCGAATAACCCCCGGGAGCCTTATTGTCGCAACCGGTGCCGCGGAAGCGGCCCTGCCGTTTCCAGGCTGGACTCTGCCGGGTGTTATGACAATTGGGGCAGCCCAGATGCTCATGAACCGGGAACGAATCTATCCCGGGAAAAAAGCTGTGGTGCTGGGCTCCAGTGATATGGCGCTGGAGATCAGCCGCCAAATGGTTGAGCTTGGGATTAGTATTGCCGCAATCGTTGAACCGTCGCAGCAGCTTGCTGCGACAGATAAAACCATTATCGAGGCCTGCCGGGCGAATGAAATACCGGTTTTGTTGGAGGCGCAGGCAATCGCTGCAACAGGCAGTGGCCGGGTGGAAGAAATTACCTTGGTTTCCGGACCAGACCGGTTAACGTTCAAGTATGAAGTAGATCTGGTATGTCTGGATGGCGGCAGGCATCCGGTGCTGGAGACGCTTTCTGTTTTGAACTGTCAACTGGCATACCGGCAGGAATTGGGCGGCTGGCTGCCATGCTACTCTGCCAGGCTGGAGTCTTCGGTCAGCGGTCTCTTTGTTGCCGGACAGGCGGCAGGCATTACCTCCCAGGCCGCAGTATACCGGACTGGCGTCATTGCCGGTCTCAGTGCTGTCGACTATCTTGAACAGAAAACAAGCGCAACAAGCGCAACAAGAGCAACTGCCCGGCAAATGCACTGGGATGAGCTAAAACAATTGGAAACAGCTAAATATCCGGCTCGCTGGCAGGCCCGGCTGGATCACATTGGCGGCTGAGCCGGCAGGCATGGATAAGGAGGGCTATAAGAATGGATAAGCTAACAATTGTTTGCCGCTGCGAGGAATTAACGGTGGAAGATGTGGAGAATGCTGTGGTCCAGGGCGCGGAGACCTTTGATGATGTAAAAAGATTGACCCGGGCCGGCATGGGCCTTTGTCAGGGTAAAACCTGCCGGACGGTTATCTCGGAACTAATCGCGTTGTATCGGGGGACGTCTGTGGCGGACATTCCTGTTCCTAGGATGAGGATGCCGCTGCGGCCGGTAACGGTGGGAGTTTTAGCGGCGCATCATTTCGGCGGTTCGACGACCAGGTCGCTGCTGGCAGAATCAACGCTTACCCCTAACCCGGATGAAGGGCAGGAGAAATAAATTGATCATTGAATATGATACGATTATTGTCGGCGGCGGGGTCATTGGGAGCGGGATTGCCTATCACCTCTCCGAAGTCCAACCAAACGGGATTTTAGTCTTGGATAAAGACTTTCCGTTAAATGGAACATCAGGTTCTACTCAGGGGTGGGTATGGATACAGAGCAAGGTCCCTTCCTGGTATGGGGAACTGTCCATGTTTAGCGCCGATCTTTATGAGTACCTGCCCCGCCGGATTGGGGACATTGAATATAAGCGAACCGGCGGTATCGGTCCTTTTTTTACCGAAGAAGAGCGGGAACTGGCTAAAAGGCTGGCCGAGACTCAGGCTGGGGTTGGCATCCACATTGATATTCTCAGCCGGGAGGAAACACTGGCGCGTGAACCGGCGTTATCCCCTGATATTGTGGGTTCGACGTACTGCAGCATCGACGGCAATGTAAACCCGATGCGCCTTGTTGAGCAGTATATGCGGGCTGCCAAAAAGAACGGTGTGACCTATGAATACTCCAACCAGGTCGTCGCTATTGAGAAAAAACAGGGGTCGTACATTGTGACAGCCAAGCGGGGGACATATAGCTGTAAAAAACTGATCTTAAGCGCCGGTGTATGGACCCAGGCGGTGGGAAAAATGCTGGGAATCGACATTCCTGTTTTCCCGGTGCGGGGACAGATTATTGTCACTGAGCCGGTGGCACCCCTGTTTAAACACACGTTGTCCTCCATGCGTCAGGCAAGCAATGGTGAAGTTCTGATTGGCTACACCAAAGAATATGCCGGCTTTGACCGGAGCACTACTTTGGACGTTATGGAGGAAACTGCTAATTTCGGGGTCAAGGTTGTGCCGGTGTTAGCTAAAGCCAGGATTGTGCGCAGCTTTGCCGGCTTGCGGGTCATGCCGCAGGACGAAATTCCTATCATTGGTCACATCCCCGGTTTTGATAATCTATATATTGCCGTGATGCACAGCGGCATTACCTTATCACCCCTGGCCGGGGCCATTATAACAGAACTGATTACTGAGGGCGAATCGTCAATACCCATTGACTGCTTAAGTATCACTCGTTTTGCCTAAGAGGAGGAAAAAAAATGAATATACTTGTATGCATCAAACAAACCTTCGATTCGGAAGCCAGGATTACACTTGACGGCAATGGTCAAATCGATAGCAGTGGGGTTCATCTTGTTGTCAATCCCTATGATGAATATGCTATTGAAGAGGCAGTGCGGCTTAAAGAACAGTTTGGCGGCGAGGTTGTCGTCCTTACCCTGGGTGGTACCCGGGCACAGGAGGCACTCCGGACAGCCCTGGCTATGGGCGCCGATAAGGGGGTGTTGATTAGTGCGCCGGAGCTTGCGGCCGCGGACGAGTGGGTTGCTGCTGAAGTTCTGGCAAAAGCCGCCGCCATGCTGCCTTATGATCTGATTCTGGCCGGGCGGGTAGCTATCGACGACGGCTCGGCTCAGGTAGCAGTGCGGTTGGCGGAAAAATTGAATCTTCCTTCTGCCACCAGTGTGGTAAAGCTGGTCGTCAGCGATAAAACAGCAACTGCTGTCAGAGAGATTGATGGCGGCATAGAAGAGCTGGAAATCCCTTTGCCGGCGGTGGTAACTGCCCAAAAAGGGCTCAACGAGCCTCGTTATCCATCAGCCATGAGTATTATGAAGGCAAAAAAGAAAGAGATCAAGATATTAACTTTGGCTGATTTGGCACTTAATGGTGCCGATCTGGCGCCACAGATGAAAGTCGAAAAGTTCTTGATTGCCGAGCCCCGGCAAACTGGTCGCAAGCTGGCCGGGAATATACCACAGGCAGTCGGCGAGTTAATCAATATTTTGCAAACCGAGGTTAAGGCTTGGTGAGAGGAGCGGTAAAGATGGCCAAAGGAATCGTGATTTTTATAGAACAAAGTCAGGGCAATATAAGGAAAGTATCGTTGGAACTCCTGAGTCAGGCCAGAGTGATTGCCAACCAGGCCGGTGAAGGGGTGACAGCCGTCATTTTGGGCTATAAAATCGAAAACCTCGCTGCCGAGGCAGCTGCTTACGGTGCCGATAAGGTTATTGTGGCAGATGCCCCGCAGCTTGATCAATATACGACCGGGTCTTATACCAGTGTCCTAAACCGGATTATCCGGCAGGAGGAACCGCAAGCCGTTTTACTTGGCAACACGGCTACCGGACGGGACCTGGCACCGCGTTTGGCTCAGCGATTGGGTGTGGGCCAGGCTTCTGACTGCACCGGGATGGAATATGCTGCCGACACCTTTTTGCGGTTGACCCGTCCGGTTTATGCGGGCAAAGCGTTTGCCTGTGTGTCCACCGCTGTGCGGCCAATTGTTGCCACCATTCGCCCTAACACGTTTGGGCTGGCCACGCGTGAGCCGCAGCGCCAGGCGGAGGTGGTGCAGCAGCCGGTGGAAATAGCTGCTGCCGATCTTAAGGTGATTATCCGGGAAGTCGCGCTGGCTGCCACTAAGCGTCCGGAACTGACTGAGGCCAATATTATTGTTGCCGGCGGACGGGGTGTGAAGGGACCGGAGCACTTTGCCATGCTGGGTGAACTGGCTGATACGGTGGGCGGCGCGGTGGCTGCCTCCAGGGTAGCGGTGGATGCCGGCTGGTTGGAACATGAATACCAGATTGGGCAGACCGGTAAAACCGTTTCTCCGACACTCTACATTGCGTGTGGTATTTCCGGAGCCATTCAGCATCTTGCCGGAATGGGATCAGCCAGATGTGTTGTGGCCATTAACAAAGACCCGGAAGCCAACATTTTTAAAGTGGCAGATTACGGTATTGTCGGAGATGTCTTTGAAGTCGTGCCGCTGTTAACCCAGGAACTAAAGAAGGTGGTTTGTCCACAATAACAGATAGGTAAACAACTGCAATATCAATTAACTACAGCTTGCCAGGGCAAGCATAAAGTGAGGAACGTTATGGCTGGGCGGCAAATTTATTGGAATATCGAAGGGCATAATCTGCTTTACCTGTTATTTGCAATTGCGATTGGTTTTTTCATTTATGGTGTCTACCGGCGACTTCGGCTTTGGCGGCTGGGCCGCCCTGAAAACCGGTGGTGCCACCTCCGGGACGGGATTCAGGACAGCATTGTCTATGGTTTCGGGCATAAGCGGCTGCTGCAAGAGTCCTATCCCGGCTACATGCATCTGCTAATCTTTTGGGGTTTTGCATTTTTAGTGCTGGCGACGATGATTGTCGCCATTCATGCCGACCTCGGGTTTCCCATATATCAGGGTTTTCTGTACCTGTTTGTTAAATTTACCGCCAACCTTTTCGGGCTGTTGGCGGTAGCCGGGATTATGCTGGCAGCCTGGCGCCGTTATGTACTAAAACCCCGGGGATTGGATAATCAGACCGAAGATGCCATTACCCTGTCCCTGATTTTGTCCATTCTGGTGACCGGGTTTCTTCTGCAGGCAGTCCGCATGGCGGCTGTCCCTGATCCCTGGGCCGGCTGGGCCTTTGCCGGTAAGTGGCTGGCAGTACTTTTTGCCGGTCTGGACGGTCCGGCCCTTGTGAAAATTCACCAGTTGCTCTGGTGGTTCCACGCGGTACTTGTGATGGTATTTTTCGGCTACTTCCCTTACTCCAAGCTTTTTCACATCTTGCTGGTACCGCTTAATCACCTGTTGCGCAAAAGGGGTAATACCGGCGTACTTGAACCTATCGACTTTGAAGATGAAAGTCTGGAGTCGTACGGTAAGGGGCAACTATCTGAATTCTCCTGGAAAACGCTGTTTGATACTGACGTATGTGTGCGCTGTGGGCGGTGCCAGGATCATTGCCCTGCGTTTGTCAGCGGGAAGCAGCTAACCCCCAACGGAATGATCCAGGCGTTTAAAGGCCACATGGAAGCAGCCGGCAGGGCAAAGACACAAATCACAGCCGCTGGGAGCGAAACCGCTGCTGCCAGTGAGTTCTCACCAGCAGCGGGGCCAACTCTTATCGGCGGGGTGATTGCCGAGGAGGATCTCTGGTCCTGCACCACCTGCCGCTCCTGTGAACAGCAGTGCCCGGGTTTTATTGAACATGTCGATAAAATTATTGAAATGCGGCGTAATATAGTGCTGATGGAAAATCCGTTCCCGGCTGAAGCCAGGCAGGCTTTTCGCAATATGGAGAATAACGGCAATCCCTGGGGGATCGGTTCAAGCTCCCGGGCTGATTTTCTTAAGAGTCTGGGAGTACCCACCTATGAAGACAATCCGGCTGCTGATATTTTGTACTGGCCGGGCTGTTCCGGCGCCTTCGACGCCCGCAGCCGGAAAGTATCCCAGGCGCTGGTGCGCCTGTTACAGGCTGCCAGGGTTAACTTTGCCATTCTGGGCAATGCGGAGAAATGCTGTGGTGATTCAGCCCGCCGTTTAGGCAACGAATATCTCTACTCTACGCTGGCAATGGAGAACATTGAGGTGATGAAGGCATATGGTGTAAAGAAGATTCTTACTCAATGCCCGCATTGTTTCCAGGTTTTAAAGAAAGAGTATCCGCAACTGGACGGGAACTTTGTGGTGGTTCACCACACTGAATTTTTGCTTGAACTGGTCAAAGCAGGCGCACTGCCGTTGAATAGCTTAGCCGGGAAAACGGTAACGTACCATGATTCCTGCTATTTGGGGCGGTACAACCAAATCTACACTCAGCCGCGGGAATTGTTGGCAGCTGTGGGGCTAAATCTCAAGGAACTGCCGCGCTCCAGAGAAAAGGGATTCTGCTGTGGTGCTGGCGGCGGCCGAATGTGGCTGGAGGAGCGGACAGGAGAAGCCATTAATGTGATACGTGCCCGAGAGGTGGCTGCAGTTAACACCGATATTATTGCCTCCGCCTGTCCGTTCTGTCTGACCATGCTGGGAGACGGGATTGCAGCGCTGGCCGGTGAGGAGGCCGGCACGACGCTGGATATTGCGGAGGTGCTGGAGCAAGCACTGGCTGCAAATGTTATAAAGTAAAGTGGGTTTTGTTGGCTGAAATCGTGAAAGATGCTGATAGACTTGACAGTTTATCGGTTTGACCTTCGTTAGGAAAGGGCAGTGTCTCGTTGCTGCTGCCAAACGTAATGATGTTCAGTTGATTGCTGAAGGATGCAATTCGGCTATTGGATTTTGATTTTCAGCAGATAGGATTATAGAGGGGTTTAACCAAGATCAATAGCCTTTTACTGGCCAGAACCTATAAAGAAACCCTAGAAGCTAATGTTTCCAGGGTTTTCTTTATTCTAATATCGATTTTAAGAATTTTACATCAAACAGGTGCAATTTAGAAAATATTTATTAACAGATGTATATTATCCAGAAAGGATTTTACCATTATTTGTCGAATTATTAAAGAATAGTAAAATTAAGCTAATGATTTTGGAGGTGGTTTGCATGTCGATTTTTGATATTATTGAAAAAGGGAAGAAACAACGTAAGCTAAAGGAACGGAAGAGAACCTTGCAAAATGCAGCAGTTGGTGCTGCTATTGGAGTGACTGTTGGAGCAGCCGCTGGCCTGTTATTGGCACCGAAGGCAGGCAAGGAGACGAGGGCTAACATTGCCCAAGCTGCTAAGGAGCTGCCTGCGAAGGCTAAAGAAATTGTTGAAAAAACCAAAGAAAAGGTTGAAGATGCGAAGAAGGCAATCGCCGACAAGAAGAATTCCACTGTGGCGGTAGAGGCTGACAATAACGTTTGAGGCAGGGAAAGAATGGCGGCGGGCGGGCAGAAATGCCTGCCCGTCATTGATTAATTAAGTAGAAAGAGGGGATAATGGTGTATATCTCATTATATGATCTGGCTTTTTTTATCCTATTTGTGGTGCTGCTTATCGGTGCCGGCTATTTAATCGCCGTTTTACGGCGGGCGTTAGGCGTGCTTGGCCTGGTTCACGGAATTCTAAATGATCATCAAGACGATATTCACGAAACCATTTCTCTGTTCCAGGCAACGCTCACCAATGTCAATGAGCTTACCTGGAGTTTAAAGGAAGCAACTGTTCAGACTGCTAGCGCCGTTCGATCAATTCCAAGTGAAATTACTGATACCGTAGATGATTTGCGGGAAAGTTTCGAGACCTTTGCTCTCTATGCCAGGATTATTAGAGAGGTCATCAAATCGGTGTTTTCAAAATAACAAAAAGACGATGGGGACGGTGGTTGTGTCTTCTAAATTAAAAGGTTCAATCGTAAAGGCGCAACTACCGCTTGAGTGTAATTTCCTGGGGAAATTGCGATTCGTACATGCCCAGACAGCGAAGCGAACTGATGTAGGACTTTACAGGATGAATTGTGAAAGATGCTTGTCTGTTATCAGTATGATTTGCTGTTAGATCGGGCAGAACAAGAAAAAGCGGCAGGTCAGAATTATGGAAGAGTTAATCAGCCAATTATCATTTGGAGGGTGCTTTAATGGACGGCAAAGAAACTAAAGACAATGAACCCCAGGACCTAAAGAAAAGATTAAATAAGCTGCAGTATGAAGTGACTCAACAAAACGGCACAGAACCACCTTTTCGGAATGAGTACTGGGATAATAAACTTGAGGGCATCTATGTAGATATTGTGTCAGGGGAACCATTATTCAGTTCAGTGGATAAATTTGATTCCGGTTGTGGCTGGCCTAGTTTCAGCAAACCATTGGGCAAGGAAAAGGTTCGGGAAAAGAGCGATAGCAGTCATTCTATGACCCGTACTGAGGTGCGGAGCACCCAAGCTGATTCGCATCTCGGGCATGTTTTTACAGATGGACCGGCACCGGGTGGTTTGCGTTATTGCATTAACTCAGCCGCGCTGCGATTTATTCCTAAAGACCGGTTAGAGCAGGAAGGATATGGGGAGTATGCGAAGCTGTTTGACAAACGTTAACTAGAAAGACAAAACCACCGTCCCCGCGTCTTGCAAGGCCGGTTAGAGCAGGAAGGCTATGGGGAGTATGCGAAGCTGTTTGATAAACGTTAACTAGAAAGACGAAACCACCGTCCCTGCGTCTTGCCTCATTCCATTGCGATTAACCTTCACTTTTTTCTAAAGAGTAGCAGGGATAATCTTTTTAAAGATGAAATAAATTAAGGTATTAAGAGTAATGGGAGATGGTCTTTTGAGGAAGGTTAACGTCGGGATTTTATTCGGGGGTAAGTCGGCTGAACATGAAGTTTCCTTACAGTCAGCAAAAAATGTTATTGATGCAATAGATAAAGAAAAATATGATGTGACACTTATTGGGATAGATAAAACCGGGCAATGGCACTTAAATGACAGCTCGCAGTTTTTATTAAATAGTAATGATCCGAAATCTATTGCGTTAAGTAAAACAGGAAAAGATGTTGTTTTAGTTCCTGGCAAGGAAAGTGAAAAACTTTTACATATTACCGGTACCAATACAAGTGGCAGTATTGATGTTATATTTCCTATTCTGCACGGCCCCTTCGGTGAGGACGGTACGGTTCAGGGGCTGCTGAAACTAGCGAATGTTCCTTTTGTCGGGGCCGGGGTATTGGGATCGGCTGTTGGCATGGACAAAGATGTTACCAAGCGATTGCTACGGGATGCGGGTATTCCGATTGCTAAATTCCGGGTTGTTTATAAGTGGGAGCTGGATCAATTAGACTTTAACGAGATTTCACGGTATCTGGGCTTACCTCTTTTTGTTAAGCCAGCAAACGCCGGATCCTCTGTTGGCGTTAGTAAGGTAAAGAATGAAGAACAGTTTTTAAAAGCTGTTGAGCTGGCATTTAGATTTGATACAAAGGTATTAATTGAAGAGTTTATAGCAGGCCGGGAAGTGGAGTGCGCTGTTTTAGGTAATGAGACACCAATAGCCTCCCGGATTGGAGCGATTATCGCTCAGCAGGAGTTTTACTCTTATGAAGCCAAGTACATAGATGAGAACGGGGCTATTCTGGAAATTCCAGCCAAGATCCCGGATGAGGTGGAGAAAGAAGTCCAGGATATTGCCATCAAGGCCTTTAAGGTGCTTTGCTGCGAAGGAATGGCCAGAGTAGATTTTTTCTTAACACCAGATAATAAAGCAGTAATCAATGAGATCAATACCATTCCCGGTTTCACTAAAATTAGCATGTATCCCAAGCTTTGGGAAATCAGCGGTATAAGCTATCCAGCGCTAATTGACAAGCTAATCCAGTTAGCTTTGGAGCGGCATGCCAGAGAGCAGCATTTAAAAACATCGTACATCTAAAATAATTCTTTTGTGGTGCTCATGACTAACAAACACATAAACCCTCATACTACGGGAACATTAAAATAAGTATGAGGAGGTGCTTTATGAACATTTTGCGTTTCGGAGCACGGATAATTAGTAGAAGCTCACCTGCATTATTGCTTGCTGGCGGTGCGGTGCTTGCTCTGACTCTGGTCCCGGTCCGGCATGGGTTACGGACTGTTGCGGTTAAAGCAACAAAGGGAGCCTTAATTGTTGGCGATGGGGTAAAAAATCTAACAGCCAAGCTGCGAGCCGAGGCTACCGATATTGTTGCAGAGGCACGCCAGACAAGTCAGTGTTCTTGTTCTGACGACTCACTAAAATCACTCCGCTCGTGTGCAAAGGTTAAGGGACGCCGTATGGCCGTTGCCACTACCGTCGGGGTACTGAACATGAAAGAAAAGGCCAAATCCATTCGGGACGGGTTTACCGAGATTGTGGAAGAAGCGAAAGAGCTTCGCACAACAGACCCCTTGGTGGACGCAGGGCTATCAGGTGCAGAACTGACGAGTTCTGAGGGTATTGGTATAGAGATACCGCAGGATGGGCTTGAAGTCCCGCTAGGAGAGATTGGCCCGGATGCGCCACGGAAAAGACGGACAACGTCGAAAAAAAATAACGATTAAATACCAAAACCCTCCGCAATAAAGCAGGAGGGTTTTGGTATTTATGGGTGCTGGGATTCACCGGTTAGTTTACGGGTAGCTTCTTTAGTCCCGCAGGCTTTACCTAATCCGTAGACGAGTGGAATTCCAATGGCGTGGACAAGCAGGAAAGTGCCCCAGCCAATTGCGGGACGCATGAGCATCCAATACATCACACCACCTCCTGAAGGTAGTATCTGCGCCAAGAATAAATCTATTCGACGACCCTCTTATGCAGCATAGCATTAATGCCAAAATCGGCTATAGAGGTAAAAACAGCCAGTAAGGTAGCGAGTAGCCAGTCACCGCTCGTCAGAGCTACAGTACTAAAAATTGGTTGCAGGACCGGTACGTGGATAATACCAACAACCATAGCCAGAGAAAGTAAAAACGCCCATACTAAAGGGGGGTTGCTAAAAATACCGGCATTGCCACTCTCCCGCTCAATCCGGCAATCAAACAGATGAACAAATTGGCTTATGGCCAATTGCGCAAGTGTGATCGTCCGGGCCTTTAGTAAGTTACCTGTTCTAATTAGCTTCCAGGAAAATAAGGCCACACTTGTAACACCGATTAAGATACCACGGGTAATGACCTTGCGCCCTAAACCACCACAAAAGACGCTTTCGTTTGCAGCTTTCGGCGATTGGCTCATGATGTTTTTGGCAGGAGGGTCATTAACTAGGGCAATAGCCGGTAAGCCGTCGCCAATCAGATTTATCCAGAGCAGTTGTATGGGAATGAGCGGTAATGGCAGGCCTGCCACCGCAGCCAATAACATCAGGATCACCTCACCAATGTTGGTGGCTACCAGATACCGTATTGCTTTACGAATATTTGCATAGATAGAGCGTCCTTCTGCCATGGCATGTACGATCGTTGCGAAGTTATCATCTGCCAGTGTCATACTTGCCGCCTGTTTGGTAACGTCTGTCCCCATAATACCCATCGCTATTCCGATATCGGCACACTTTACCGCCGGGGCATCATTTACCCCATCACCGGTCATGGCCACAACAAATCCCTTGCCCTTTAGCGCTTTAACAATACGCAACTTTTGCTGAGGTGATGTCCGGGCATATACGCTGACATTGCCTACAATCTCTGCCAGTTTACTATCAGACATACCATCTAGTTCAGTTCCCAAAAGAATTCGCCCGGTGTTGTCAATTAAGCCTATTTCACAGGCAATGGCCTTGGCGGTCAGAGGGTGGTCCCCGGTAATCATGATGACTTTAACCCCGGCAGCCTTGCATTGAGTAATTGCCTCAGGCACCTCCGGACGGGGGGGATCGACCATACCGGCTAACCCACAAAAGACAAGTTGCGCTTCTAGAACACTATCTTGTTCTTCGCCATGATAATGCGGTAGATCCCGGTACGCACAAGCAAGCACACGTAGGGCTTTTGCCGCCATATGTCTGTTTGCCTGCGCAATCATTTCCCGGGAAATAGCGTCTAATGGTAGAATTTGACCATCTTTGACATAATGAGTACAAATTGAGAGGATTTTATCAACTGCCCCCTTGCAGTACAGGGTTGTCTGAGCCTGTTCATTCTGGCAAACGACAGACATCATTCGCCGTTCAGCTTCGAAAGGAAGTTCTTTTAGACGCCGGTAGGTACTTTCAAGGTGCTTTTGATCTAAGCCTGCTTTGGCGGCAACGGTGATAAGCGCCCCTTCCGTGGGATCTCCGGCAATCCCCCAGCCTGCTTGTCTGGTTCTGGCAATTGATATTACCTTATCTTTATCTTTGCTCACCTTGTCTGCTACAAGGTGAGCATTGTTGCATAGGGCGCCGCTTTTGAGTGTTGACATTAATTCAGTATTGCCGCCAGGCAAAATAGCTGTCTTGTCAAGCCAGAAACTGCCAGAGGGGCAATACCCTTCGCCGGTTATTTGCCAGGTACGGTCAAGGGTGTAAATCTCCCGCACCGTCATCTTATTCTGGGTTAACGTTCCTGTCTTGTCTGAACAAATGGCGGTTGCGCAGCCGAGAGTCTCGATAGAGGATAGTTTGCGGATGATAATATTGCGTTTACTCATACGCTGGACGCCCATGGCCAGAGCAATGATCACAATGGCAGTTAAGCCTTCGGGGATCGCGGCTACTGCCAGGCTGGTTGCCGTCTGAAACATGGTGAGTGCCCTTTCGCCCCGCAGCAACCCAGTTAGAAATACTAATCCGGACACGCCAAGACAGCCGTAGACAAGCGTTTTGCCCAGTTCCTCAAGCCGCTTTTGTAATGGGGTAATGTCTCCTTCGTGATTTTGAATGAGAGCAGCGATTTTCCCCATTTCAGTCGCCATACCGGTAGCCACAACAATGGCAGTTGCCCGTCCCCGGGTTACACTTGTACCCATAAACGCCATATTGCGCCGGTCTGCAGGCAGGCACTCAGGCCGGCAGAGGGTATTGGCTTCTTTGCTGACAGGGAGTGTCTCGCCGGTTAAGGCTGCTTCCTCCACTTCAAAATGAGAGGTTGTTAGTAAACGTACATCTGCAGGGACATGATCGCCGGCCGCCAGGATAATAACATCACCGGGAACCCGGGTTTCGGCTAAAACGGAGGTGCTTCGTCCTCCTCTTACAACACGCGCCTGTGGCGCAGATAATCCTCTTAGTGATGTAAGAGAATTATTGGAGTTCCTTTCCTGCATGACACCAAAGAGAGCATTGGCAATAACAACTCCAAGGGTGAGTAGTGCATCTGTTGTCTTGCCGATAGCAAAGGTAAGTCCTGCAGTTCCCAGTAAAACCTGGACCATAAAATCCTTAAATTGGTTGGCCAGCAGCTGCCTAAAAGATGGTTTTTTCGCCTCGTGTAAGGCGTTTTTTCCATATTGGTCAATTCGTAGTTGCGCATCCCGTTCGGAAAGGCCAAACCTATTGGAGGTGTTTAATGCCTTACACACCTCAGGGGCAGCTTCCGCATGCCAGAAATGTTGAGTACAAACAGGCTGCGTATTTGAGTTGCTATTGTCAGGACAACATAAAATATTGCTGTTTTTCTGCGCAAATTGCTGGAGATCTATTTGAACTTGCCGGCGCTGCTTTCTGCGTGGCAGCAATCGGGTTGAATTGCAGATAACTGCCAAAGTGCTTAGATTTAACAGCAGTCCTGCGGTCAGTGGTGATATCAGTTGGGTAGCAGCTAAGGCCATGCCAATGATATTAAAACCGGCAGACAGTGATCGATTTTGCCTGATTAGCTGATTGGTGCGTCGGCCCAGTTGTATTGTACGGGCTATTTCGCGTGGATCGTCGTTAGCAATTATGATATCGGCAGCCTGAATGGCCTGATGTGTTCCAGTCATACCCATGGCAAGACCGACGTTGCTGACCGCAAAGGCAGGGGCGTCATTTGTTCCGTCTCCAACCATAGCAACCTGCTTGCCGGTACGCTGGAGCTCTTCAATTTTTTGCACTTTATGTGCAGGGAGCAGTGAATTCCATTGTGTTGTCAGACCGAGCGCGGCAGCTGCAGGTTCGGCAGCTGCTGCCGAGTCACCGGTGATAAGCGCAAGATCCCTGACGCCGAGAGAACGGAGGTGGTGAATGGCTGTGTAACTTTCGGGTTTTATCCGGTCACTAATGCTGATAAGGCCAATGAGTCGCCGGTTTACCGCTACATAGATAAGGCTATTATCCGGTACGTTCCAGATGCGTGATCCTGGTCTTGTCCTGCGAGAGGGGAACCTTATCTTGTTTCATAAGCAAGCGATTGCCGACAGTAATGGTTTTCTTATCGATAATGGCCCGTACACCATAACCCACAAGTGATTGGCCGTCAGCAGGGGCAGGGGGTAACGGAATGTCCCGTTTTTGGGCTTCGCTAATGAGCAGTTTGGCCAGGGGATGACTAATGGATGTTTCGGCTGAAGCAGCAAGAGCCAGCAGCTCATTCTCGTTATAATCGGGCGACAGCGGGACAATCTGGTCAAGCCGCGGCAGTGCTGCCGTCAAGGTTCCTGTTTTGTCAAACAACACAGTGTCAATGTTGCCAATACACTCTAACGCGGTATTTTCTCTCATGAAGGTTCCCCGTTCAGCTGCTGCGACTGCTGCCGTTCCGAGGGCTGCGCTCCGGGACAAGACAAGGGCGGCAGGACAGCCGGCAAGCAGTACAGCCAGGCTGCGCATCAAATCATATGTCAGGATAAATACGGTTCCTGCAATAGCCAGAGCCCAACCCATGAGTCTGCCGGCATGTCGGTCAGGCAGCAAAGTTTTCGTTTTTTTAGACTGTATTTCTTCTGCCAGGCAAGCAATTAGCGCCATTGAGGTTGTGTTGCCAACCTTATCTGCCCTGAGTGTTAACAGGCCGGTCTGAACATGGCTGCCTGCGAAAACCATATCACCCATAACTTTAAGCTGTGGCTGATAGTCACCCGCTATGGCGGTCTGGGTAATTGTTGCCTCTCCCTCGATAACCTGACCGTCAACCGGGATGCATTCACCTGGATGGATGAGAATGATATCCCCTTCACGCAGAGCAGCGGCGTTGACCGATTGCTTATGACTGCCTGTTACGCGCCATGCCTTTTGCTGCTTATTTACAATAAGGTTTTGAATACGCTCATTAGACTTAACTTGCAGAGTTGACCTAAATAGATTAGTTAGGTGTATCAGCCAGAGAACCGATAACCCCATGAGGCTTTCCCGCATTGCCAGTAAAACCAGGGTAGCAGAAAATAGGATAAGATCATGGTTGATCTTATTCTTCTTGGCATATACCTCAAAGCCGTCGCGCAGGATGGGATACCCACTGATAATTGTTGTTATGGCCGCAAGGTTAAATATTCGGGAGGAAGAGGCAAGCGGTGAGGTACCGATTAACCAGCGTTTTAGCACTAGACCTGCCAAAACCCCACCTGTTATCACCGTATACAGGGACTGGGGCTGAGTCACTTCTGTTGCAGCAGTGACGGGAGCAGCCAGGGGGGGCTGCAACTGGCCCTCTGCTGTAAAATAAGCCTGACCGGTAGTGGCAATCAATTGCTGAATCTCCGGTAAGCCGGTTAGCTTGTGGTCAAAATGGATAAGCGCTCTCCCTGTTAAGGGGTTTGCAGTGACTGCGCAGATGCCCTTTTCGCTCAACAACACTTTTACAAGATGCTGAGCATACTGCGGGTTGTGCCGGAGCCCTTCGATCGATATTCGTAAACGGCCAGGAATCAATCTATACTCACTTGTCACAATTATTGCTGCAGTCAAAAGAAACATCCTCCTTTAAAAAATCAACAGCAAGGAGTCATATATCTCCTTGCTGTTAGCACTGATGGGATTTCACAGACTAGAAAAGTTTTAATCGCGTCCAGGAAATTCCTGCAAGCAAGTTATCTTTTGATTCTTTACTTTTTTTCTTAATATAGCCAAAAAACTGTCCCATAAATTCTTCCCAGATTTTTACTACTGCCTCTTTAGTCTGGGGGGATTGGCGTCTAAGTTCGATACTCATATCAATAGCCTCATGCAACTCGCGGCGCGCATTTGAAATTTTCTGATGCAACAATTCAACAGTAGCCAATTTTTCCTCCCGACACACTTATTTACCTGGAAACGGCCTATGCCTATATAGAACGTGTTCAAGTATTTTAAGCAGGCGGATGGTGTGTTGTCAACACACCATCCCGCTGCATCTGCAAACTACTTACTGCGGAATATATACATTAGCTTAGGTAGAACTTTCTTCCGGTGCAAGTGGCCCAGCCTCTCCCGGATCATCAAGGGAATCTTTAAAGCGTTCAAACTGGGCTTCACTTACCAGATCCTCAATATCTTCACGCATACCGCTGAATAATCCTTGAGCCTGATCGGTCAAACCGAGCACACCCTGAACTGTCTTAACCGCCAGGGGGCGTAGTTTTTCCCGGACGCTTGGCAGCAAAACGGCCCCGACAACAGCTGCTCCTAACCAGAAGGTCAGGTCTTGGCCTGTACGCATTTTGATCTCGTGGTTAACACGGCGTTTGCTTCTGGTGAAACTATTCATGTCCGGACTTTGTTCAACTAATTCGGTTAGTTCAGATAAATGAAGTAATTCTGCCCGTTCCTTACGGATCATCTGTTGTAGTACCCTGCGGGCGTAAGGATCTGTTACAGTGCTTAATCTCTGTTCATAACTATGTATTGCACCAAGCTTGGCACGAAATACCTGTTCAAGCCCCATGACTGTTTCATCATTGCTGGTTCCCAGGGCTAACTCACGCATACG